>DCGU01000038.1:751-1136 GCA_002315325.1 Clostridiales bacterium UBA1770 | reverse complement strand
GAGCAGCCGATGTTGCAGCCGAAGGACAGGGCAATGAAAATCAGCGTGATTTCGTAGCTGTTGCCAACGCTGGCCAGTGCCCCTTCGCCGATAAAGCGGCCTGCCACCCAGGAATCCGCCAAGTTATACAATTGTTGAAAAATGACGCTGGCAAACAGCGGCAGGCAAAACTGCCACAATACCCGAGACGGCTTGCCGACGGTTAAATCTTTATTCATGGTTGATCAATACGGCTTTCATTTAAAATGAAACGGAAAAACAGGGGAAATAAGAAAAACAGAAATAGAATAGGAGAGGCCGTAGGGGGCCTCCCCTATGCTTATTGGGCCGGGCTTTTTACAGCCAAATCTCTAAGGGCTTGGAAAAAACGAGGCAGAATCGTCAA
>DCGU01000038.1:0-712 GCA_002315325.1 Clostridiales bacterium UBA1770 | reverse complement strand
AGCTGTACCCAAGTACTGCGAGGGGACTTTTTGGCGATAGGAAAAGCGCGTCTTCTTTGCGATATTTCTCAAACAGTAAATCAGGTACTGCACGAAAAAAACGTTGCACAAGATATAATAGAAAAACGATTTGCTTTTCCGTTGTGGCCGTTTTTTACAGCCATTAATCCTTCATGGTATCCAATAATTCCTGAGAAAGCTCAAATTTGAATGCCTTCGCCAGGTCGATGAAGTTCTGTTTGGTGATGGTCTGTACCTTGGTATCGGTGACGGAGCGAACCTTCACGTAAATCTCGGCGCTCTTTTCCACGGTGTGGGCCAGACCGAAGGTCTCGTCAAAGGTGGAACCGGAGCAGAAGATGCCGTGGTGCGCCCAAATAACGACGTCGTACTTCTTCATTTTCTCGGACGTGGCGACACCGATTTCCTTGCCGCCGCATACCATCCAGGGCAGAACGCCGACACCGGCGGGGAATACAACGGGGCATTCGGTCATGGATTCCCACAGTTCCTTGGTGAAGATAGCGTCGCTGATGGGCAGGATGAAGGACAGGGCGATAACGTTAACGGGATGGCAGTGATAAATCACGCGGTGTTTGCCGTTCGTAGCGGCCATCTTCACTTCGTGGTTCATCAAGTGGGTGGGCAGCTCACTGGTGGGACGGCCGCCGGTGACAAAGCCCCAAACGATGCGGTACTTGGTGCCGGTTGC
>DCGU01000099.1:814-29767 GCA_002315325.1 Clostridiales bacterium UBA1770 | reverse complement strand
TGATGTGAATTTTTAGAGGTTACCATTAGGTATTCCGTCTCCTTTTTGGAAAGCAAACGCCATCTGCCGGGTTTCAGCGGTCCCAACGTGAGATTGCCGATGGCAACGCGGCACAGTTTGGTTACGGTAACGCCGGCTATATCGCACATTTTGCGGATTTGCCGGTTGCGCCCTTCAAACAGCGTCATACACAGTACGGTGGCATTTCTTTCAAACGTCGGTGTTTCCAACACTTCGGTTTTTACAGGGCGAATCTTATACCCATCTATTACCAACGGAGCGCGCAGCAATTTTAACTGTTCCGCGCTGACGGGCCCTTTTACCGTGACGTGGTAGATTTTCGGAATCTCGTGACGGGGATGCGTCAGCTGCAGCGTCAGGTCGCCGTCATCCGTCAAAAGAATCAAACCCTCGGAGTTTAAGTCCAAGCGTCCCACGGGATACAGGCGGCGGCCGTTGATATTGACAAGATCGGTCACAACGGGACGCCCTTTTTCATCGTCTGCCGTGGAAACGACACCGGTCGGCTTGTACAGCATGACGCATATTTTGTCTTCATGGGCAGGGTACACGGCTTTACCGTCCACTCTGACCTCATCATGATCGGGATCAATTTTCTGTCCAATGACAGCGCGGGACCCGTTAACGGTAATACGGCCCTCTGTAATGGCTGCCTCGGCGGCGCGTCTTGACATGACGCCGCAGTCGGCAACGTATTTTTGCAGTCTTAACGAATTATCTTCAGTCATTTACGGAATCATCCTGTGTTGTTTCGTCCGGCGTTTCAAGGTCGGTGACTTCAACCTCGTCGTCGGTGTTTTTCTTTTTCTTCTTGACAAATTTACCCAGTGTGTCCTTAATCTTTTCAATGGCGGAAGGTGCTTTATCAATCAGTTCAGCAACCTGGCAAATGGGGTCCTTGCAGTTGCTGCCTTCGGTGCTGATAAAGGATACGCCGCCGGTTGCGTCGCACACAAGAAAACCGACCGGAACGACGCTCATGCCTGTGCCGCCTCCGCCGCCGAAATTGGGCGCCTTGCCGTTTTCATGGTGTTTGCCGTTATAATCCAAGCCGCCGGAAGCAAAGCCGACGGATACGCGGGATACCGGAATAACGGTCGTGCCGTTCGGTGTCTCAATCGGTTTACCGATAACGGTATCGGCATCCACTACGGTGCGTATGCTTTCGAGGGACGTCTTGATAATATCCTGTAATTTGTTGTCAGCCGACATGGTGTCAGCCCTCCTTTTTCTGTTTTTGTTTGTATTTCAAAAAATCAATGGCGGTACAAATCAGCAGCCGCAGTGCCTGTCCGACGCGCATATAGATGCGAATCTCCGCATCAATACCGCATTTTTGCGCACCGAAGTCTGCCGTTACGTAAGGTGTGTTTTGCGTGGGGAACGTAACGTGTGACGTCTCGTCCAAAAAGGCAAACAGAAAGTTCGTTCCGTTTTGCGCCGCCGCATACAGGAGCGCCGTTTTGGCCGCGTCGTCTGTCGCAACAACGAGATGCCAGCGGTGAATGACGATTTTGACGTTGTGCCCCAAGCGCGACAGAACGGATTGCACCATGGCGATAATCAGCGACAGCGTATCGCCCGTCAGTACCTTGGCTTTTTTGCTCGGTTCTGCAGTCTTTTTTTCTTTTTTTGTTTTCTTATTGTCTTTTTTTCGCTTTTTCTTTTGTGCCCGTTTGGCTTTTCGTTCCATAGCGGCACGGGAATAATCGGAAATGCGGATACGCGTCGGATCTGTCGGCAGGGCGAAAATTTTGATTCCGCCGACCCGTACGGCAAGACTGACTTTCGATAAGTCCTGACAAATGACGCACAATGACCCGCGAATCGACCCGATACACAGCAGCAAAACCAAAATGCCGCCGCAAATATACAAAGCAAGCATACCGTTTATTCGCCGGGAACAACGACGGCGTCACCGGACGGTTCAGCCTCTTCCTTTGCGGGTTCCTGTGCCTGCTGTGCTGTTTCCGCCGCTACGCTGAGTGCTTCCGTAGCGGGAAGATCTTCCAAACTTGACAGGCCGAAGACGCGCAGAAATTTATCGGTTGTGTTATACAACATGGGACGGCCCGGTGCGTCCAATCTGCCGCACGCCGCAATCAGTCCCTTATCCAACAGCGAGTTGACGGCATAGGAACTGTCAACGCCGCGCACCGTATCCACGTAGGAACGCGTCACGGGCTGGTTGTAGGCGATGACGGCCAGCACTTCCATCGAGGAGGCGGACAGGTTGCCGCCTTTTTTGATACCGAGTGCCTCGCGAATGTAAGGCAGATACTCTTCTTTGGTAGCCAACTGGCAGGTGTCCGGGAAAAACAGCAGCTGAATGCCGCGGTCGGCATATCCTTCGGACATATGGGACAACAGTTTTTTGACGTCTTTGACGGACAGCCCCAATACCTCCGATAACTTTGAATAGGCCATCGGATACCCTGCTGCAAACAGAATGGCTTCCAGCGCGCCCTCAATGTTTTGTATGGTTACGGCCGGGGATTCGTTTGCCGCCGCAGCCGCTTCGTTTTTAATTTCATTCGTATCGGTCATGTTTTATTCCTCCGCTGCGTCGTTTTCCGGCGCGGTAGTCTCACTGCCGTTTTCCGTGGTTTCGTCCTCGGGTACGGGCGGGTTATCATTGATGATGAATTCGGTCCTCGTGCCGTGCAGGGAAGTGAATTCGTCCCCGTGATCAACGATGAGAATCTGTTTGATTTTAATCAGTTCCAAAATGCCTAAAAATATGGCAATCATATCGGCGCGGGAGACGGATTCTTCCAACAGTTCACCGAGAGACGTACGTCCTGTCGGAGATGACTGCATGTGCTGCAGAATGTTGACAATCTTCACTTCAACCGGGATAATCGGCTTGCTGATCATGGGGGCAAAGGTCAGCTTTTCCAACGGTTTGTCGTCGTTTGCCGCGATAACGCGCCGGACGGCGGCACACAGATCGGTGACGTCCTGATCGGCAACGTACGTGACGTCGGGCGATATTTCATCGGTATCTTTCACCATACGGGCGCTGAATTTGGCGTACAGTCCCATCATTTTGCCGGCGGCCTCTTTGGCCTGCTGATAACGCAGCAGGGCATCGGCCAGTTCGGCTCTGGGGTCTTCTTCCGTCTTTTCATCGCGCGGCAGCAGCATCTTGCTCTTAATCAGCATCAACTCGCTTGCCATCACGAGAAATTCCGCCGCAACGTCCATGTCCATATTTTGCGCCTCGGTGATGTAGGCCAAATATTGGTCGCAGATCAGAGATATGGGTATATCGGTGATTTCCACTTTGTTTTTGGAAATTAGGGTCAGCAAAAGATCCAGCGGCCCTTCAAACTGATTCAGTCGATAGGTTACGGCTTCCGCCGCCGCTGCCGACGTTGTATTGATTTCCAATTCTGTCTTGTCGTTTTTCATAATGATTGATAAGAAAGCAATGTCCTTGTCTTATTTATTACAGCGGAAAACTTAAAGCAAAATGCTTGAAAACAAATTGATGAACGGGATTTGCGTTACGTAGGCTAAAAGATTTGCAAGGTAGGAAAACGGTGAAAAATCCAACACGTAATAGCAAAGGAGCAGCAGCCCCAGCAATACGTACATAACGGTGCGTTCGTGTTTCATAAGCTTGAAATAGACGTTGGTCGGTAAAACACCCATGATGATACGCGAACCGTCGAACGGCGGGACGGGAATCATATTAAATATAGCCAGCATATAGTTCATCAAGGCACAGTAGTAAAACAGTAAATAAACGACGTAGAGTGCCAATGAGTATGTGCCGCGATAGGTCAGTACCATAAACAATGCACTGATGACGGAACTGATAATACCCATAATTAAATTGGAAGCGGGGCCTGCAGCGGCCGTTAAAATCATACCGCGTTTGGGATTGTTAAAGTACCGTGTGTTGACCGGGACGGGTTTTGCCCAGCCGAAGCCGAACACCATCATACACAAAAAGCCGATGGGGTCCAGATGCTTGATGGGATTGAGCGTCAGTCTGCCGAGGTTGTGTGCCGTCGGGTCGCCGCATTTCCAGGCGACGTACCCGTGCGCCGTTTCGTGCAGCGACAGGGAAAACATAATAACAGGTAAGGATAAAAGCAGGGAGATCAGTGTTATTCTGAACGATTCCGCATCTCCCATGCTCCCAAGTAAATCAAAAAGCATAAAAAACTCCATGCCGCCTTTGGCGGCTCATACTTTCCAAAAATTATTGCACGCGAACGTTGCAGGCGGAACAAACGGCAGCCCACACTTCATTTTTTCCCGTACCGTTCAGTGCGGAGAAGGGGATAATATCCCGTGCGGCGGCCAATGCCGGATTGTTTTTTAAACTCTCCATGGCTTTTGCCGTATCCGTTTTATTGAGCTTATCCGCTTTGGTGGCGACAACGGCAAACGGCAGACCGGTCTTCGTTAAATAATCCAGCATCATCAAATCGTCCTGTGTGGGACCGACTTTTAAATCAATCAATTGCAGAACGAGACAGACGCGGTCCAAATTTTTATTGTTGGTGAAGAACCCGTCGGTCAGTGCCGACCAACGCGCTCTGTCCTCCGGCGGCCGTTTGGCAAAACCGTAGCCGGGCAGGTCAATCAAAAACAAACCGCCGTCTACGCTGTAGAAATTAACGGTGATCGTTTTGCCGGGTGCCGAACTGACGCGTGCCAGACTTTTTCTGCCGAGCAGGACGTTGATCAGCGAACTTTTCCCCACGTTTGACCTGCCGGAAAAAGCAACGCCGGGAATCGGATCACCCGGGAATTGATTCGGCAATCCTGCACTGATTTTCAGGGTCGCGTTCTGCAGCCGTAAAGCGTTTGCCATAATACTTAAACAGACTCCTTATTTATTACTGATGACCTTTGGCCTGTGCAATTGCATTTGTACGCAT
Source organism: Clostridiales bacterium UBA1770 (assembly GCA_002315325.1). GTDB lineage: Bacteria > Bacillota > Clostridia > Oscillospirales > CAG-272 > UBA1770. The sequence goes on along the minus strand of DCGU01000099.1, from coordinate 24,848 downwards.
CAAATCATCCGCACCGCTTTGCAAAGGATGCTCTGTCGGAACGGCCTTGGTTTCGGTTTCTTTCGCGGGTGAATCCGGACAGCGGCAAAGGGCGCGTGTCAGGACCTCATCGGCGGTTTTGCAGGGGACAAAAGTCAGATTCTCTCTGGCGAGCGGATCAATTTCTTCCAAATCGGGGACGTTGTCCGCGGGAATAATAACGGTCTTTGCACCGGCGGAATAAGCGGCCATGGTTTTTTCTTTTAAGCCGCCGATGGCAAGTACGTGACCGCGCAGGCTGATTTCACCGGTCATGGCTACGTCGTGACGTACCGGAATTCCTGCCAGGGCACTGACAAGGGCCGTTACCATGGTAACGCCTGCCGACGGGCCGTCTTTTGGTACGGCGCCTTCCGGAAAATGAATGTGAATATCCTTCGTTTTATAAAAATCGGCGGGGATGCCGTAGCGGGCGGCAATGGAACGCACGTAACTGACGGCAATACGTGCGGATTCCTTCATCACGTCACCGAGAGAACCGGTCAGTTCAATCTTGCCGTTACCTTCCAGTACGGCAACCTCAACTTTGAGCAAACTGCCGCCGGCTTCGGTGTAGGCAAGACCGTTGACCGTGCCGATTTCATCCTGCTGATCAACAGTGTCGGGCAGCAATTTGCGCGGACCCAAAAAAGCGGCGACGTCTGTGGTGTCGATGACGATTTTCTTACTGTTGTCTTCCAAAATACGGCGCGCTGCTTTGCGGCACAAATCCGCGATATTGCGTTCCAAATTACGAACGCCGGCCTCGTGCGTGTAATAGTCAATGAGCTCGGTAACGGCACCGTCGGTTACCGTCAGCTGGCGGTGGTTGACACCGTGGCGCTTCATTTGCTTTTCCAGCAAATGATGTTTGGCAATGTCCAGTTTTTCACGCTTTGTATAGCTGGCAAGCTCAATGATTTCCATACGGTCAATCAATGGTTTCGGTATGGTTTCCAGCGTGTTTGCCGTTGCGATAAAGACGCAATTGGACAGGTCAAACGGCAATTCTACGAAATGGTCGCGGAATGACTTGTTCTGTTCGCCGTCCAGCACTTCCAATAAAGCCGAGGCCGGGTCCCCATGGGAGTCACGCGTCAGTTTATCGATTTCATCCAATAAAATCAGGGGATTGTTCACCTTTGCCTGTGTCAGTGCCGTGATGATACGGCCGGGCATAGCGCCGATATAGGTTTTGCGATGACCGCGAATATCTGCCTCATCACGAACGCCGCCCAAAGAAACGCGAACGTATTTACGCTTCATGGCACGTGCAATGGAAATGGCAATGGAAGTTTTGCCGACGCCGGGAGGGCCGACGAGGCAAAGCATTTGGTTTTTTAGGTCCGGATTCAACTGACGCACGGCCAAATATTCCAAAATGCGCTGTTTGATTTTTTCCAGACCGTCGTGGTCTTCGTCCAGTATTTTAGCGGCCGCTGCCACGTCGGTTCTGTCCTTGGTGCTCTTCGTCCACGGAATTTCCAAACAGGTGTCCAAATACGTGGTCAACACGCAGGACTCGGGCGATCCGTACGGTGTCTTGGACAGACGGTCGTTTTCGTGCAGCAGTTTTTCTTCCACTTCTTGGGGCAGTTTTGCCGCTTTAATCTTTTTACGGTAAGTTTCGGTTTCACTGTCGCCTTCACCGAGTTCGTCCTGAATCATGTGAATTTGTTCGCGCAAATAAAAATCCTTTTGATTTTTGTTGATGGCTTCGCGAACGCGGCTGTGAATTTCGGACTCGACGTCGAGCAGTTCACATTCTTCTTCCATTAATATCAAAACGGTTTCCATTCGTTTGATGGGGTCGAAACAGGCGAGCACTTTTTGCTTGTCTTCCGCATGCAGCAAAATGTTGGACGCAATGAAGTCTGCCAGAAGGGCAGGTGTCCGAATGCTTTTTGCCGTTGCCAAAACGTCATTGGAGGAGGCAGGCATGGCCTTGACGAAACGTTCCAGTGTCTTAATCATTTCACGTATGTATGATTTTACCGTCAAATTGTCCTCGTCAGGCATTTGAATGGTGCGGCACAATACGTCTGCAAGGCAGTATTTGCCGATTTCCTGACGGCCGAGCAGTGTGGCGCGGGATAAACCTTCGGCAATAATGCGCATGCCGCCGTCGGCGGATTTAACTGCCTGACGGATACGGGCAACGGTGCCGACGCGGAACAATTTGCCGTGCTCTTCATTGTCGGTGTTGCCGGGGACGGTAGTCATGGGACACAAAAATACGAAAGAACCGTCATTGCCGGCGGCGTCAACCGCGGCGACGGATGCTTCGTCTTCAATTTCAAAATTGATGGTGACGGAGGGGAAAGCCACGATGCCGTGCAGCGTAACCAGAGGCAGGGACATTTTCTCCGCTTTTTCGATATACTTTGACATTGGATTACCTTTCTATAATAAAATGCATAAATAGCGATTATACTATTTGTTCATTATAACACAAACTCTTCTTATTTACAACACAAAAAGCGCTTTCTTTTAATATAAAAGGAAAGCACACACAACGTCTGTTTTGTCTGCCGGCAGATATCATGAGCTTGATATTCCGCAAACTTCAGCTGTTGTGTGTGCTATGGCCGACTGCATCGGTCGACGTCTATTATACAACGTCAGGGCCGTTTTGTAAATTATCAAAATTCACCATTTTTCGAAAAGAAAATTGTCGGTTTTGACAATGGACATTTTTTGTCGTACTTCCTGCAGCCGTTTCGGTAAAACGCAACGGGGTGAGGCAGAAGAAAACCGCTTCCGAAATAATAAGAATGAAAGGCAAAAAAGACTTGACAACGTCCTCCCGGCGTGGTATAATTACCAACGAATAAAGAAGAACGCCTGTTCTCACCCTGCCGCATCGCGAGCTCGGTTAATATCGGTCCGGTTGTCGGACGTGTTATTTGCGGGCGTTTTTTATGCCCGTTATTTTTTTGTTTCGGAGGTGAATCCTATCAACGCAAAAGAAATGCAGGTTAATGAGGATATTAACTTGAAGGAAATCCGCGTCATCGGTCCCGAAGGGGAACTGATCGGCGTTATGTCTTCCGATGCTGCTTTGAAGATGGCATACGAACGGGGTCTTGACCTTGTCATGATGGCACCGAGTGCCGAACCTCCCGTTTGCCGTATCATTGACTTCGGTAAATATCGCTTTGAAAAAGAAAAGAAAGAAAAAGAAGCGAAAAAGAAACAACAAACCGTCGAATTGAAGGAAATTCAGCTTTCTTATCGAATCGACCAACATGACTTTGAAACGAAGGCGAATCACGCCAAACGTTTCCTGCAGGACGGCAACAAAGTCCGCGTCGTGTTACGTTTTAAGGGCCGTGAGATGAGCCATCTCGCCATGGGACGTGAAACAATCGAGCGCTTTTCCGTCATTTGTCAGGAATTCGGCGTTATCGATAAACCTCCGGTGCTTGACGGCCGTTCCATTTCTATGGTTATTTCGCCCGCAAAGCCCGGCAAACAATGATTTCATTTTTGTTAAAATAAAAAAGGAGTTTACATCATGGGAAAAATGAAAACGCATAGCGCCTCTTCCAAGAGATTTTCCGTCACCGGAAGCGGCAAAGTAAAGATGTTCCACAACCAGCACCGTCATAACACCGGTATGAAGTCCTCCAAGAGAAAGAGAAATCTGCGTCAGGGCGCATACCTCAGCGAAGCAATGGCCGGTACGTACCGCCAGCTGATTCAGAAGTAAGAGACTAACGGAGGAATAGAAAAATGGCAAGAGTTAAAGGCGCGATGATGACGCGCAAAAGAAGACACAATATCCTGAAGGCTGCTAAAGGCTACTGGGGTTCCAAGTCCAAGCACTTTAAGATGGCTAAAGAGGCCGTTCTGAAGAGCGGTAACTACGCCTTCGCCGGCCGTAAGATGAAGAAGAGAGACTTCCGTTCTCTCTGGATCACCCGTATTTCCGCACAGGCAAAGGTAAACGGTCTGAACTACTCCAAGCTGATGCACGGCTTGAAGCTGGCAGGCGTTACCCTGAACCGCAAGATGCTTGCCGAGCTGGCTGTTTCCGATAAGGAAGCATTTGCCGCACTTTGCGAGCAGGCTAAAAAAGCGCAGTAATTGAATGACAAAAAACCCGATGACATCATCGGGTTTTGTCATTTTATAGGGCTGATTCTCATTTTGAAAAAAAGGAGAAAAAACATGGTCTATAATGAGGAAATCATCACTTCACGTCAAAATCAAATGGTGACGGCAACGGCTAAATTGGCGGACAGAAAATGGCGCGAAGCAGATGGGTTATTTCGCTGTGACGGCGTCAAACTGTTCGGGGAGGCTGTCCTTCGCGGCGTAGAAGTGGCGTGGGTTTTGCTGCGCGCGTCCGACAGGGAAAAGGTTTTGGAAAAAACGGCGGCATTGTTCGGTGACACCGTGACCTTTTCCGGTATTCGCGTATTGACGCTGGCAGACAACGTTTTTGATAAATTGACTGACGAAAAATCGCCCGAGGGGATTATTACAGTCGGAAAATATATTGACAAATTCCACAAAATCGTTACAATAGATAATAATTGTTTATTTGAAGGAAAAGGGTTTTATCTTTTGCTGGAATCCGTGCGTGATCCGGTGAACGTCGGTACGATGATTCGGACGGCGGCCGCCATGGGCGTGACCGGTGTTATCATGAGTCGTGACTGCGCCGATTTGTATCACCCCAAAACGTTGCGGGCTGCCATGGGAACGGTTTTCAATCTTCCCGTCACGGTTTGCGAAAGCCTGACAGAGGCCGCCACCGCACTGCGTGCAGACGGGCATCGCGTGTATGCTGCCGCATTGGATGAAAATGCCCAACCGCTTCACAATTTGACGCCGTGCCCGGGTGACTGTATTGTCATCGGAAACGAGGGCCACGGTTTGTCAAGCGAGCTGATTGTCGCCGCAACCGCGCCCGTTTATATTCCCATGCAGGCGAACGTGGAATCGCTCAATGCCGCTGCGGCAGCTGCCGTTTTACTTTGGCATTTCGGCGCCTCTTATCGGTAAACAATAATTCACGCAAATACCATAGAAAGGGGAACGGTTATGGAAAAAGATACGTTGTATCGAATATGGTTGGCCGAAGCGCTCGGTGCAGCTTCCCGTGACTATCGCGTTCTCCTGGATTCCGGCTTGACGCCGCAGGATCTGTATGCGGCGGATGATGCCGCTGTCGGTGCAATGGAAGGCATCGGCGCACGGGCACGTATGCGTTTGTGCGACAAATCATTGGACGAAGCCTACCGCATCCTGCAATATTGTACCGAGCACGATATTGACGTTTTGCACGTCGGCTTGCCCGGGTATCCGGAAAGTCTTGCCGCCATCGATACGCCGCCCGTTGTGTTATATTGCCGCGGTATAATGCCAAATTTGAATGAAAAACTGGCGATTGCAGTCGTCGGCACGCGAAACGTCAGCTCGTACGGTATGAGAACGTCATATTCTCTGTCGTATGATTTGGCGAGGGCAGGGGCCGTTGTGGTCAGCGGTATGGCGCGGGGCACCGACGGTATCGCTGCATGCGGTGCTATGGAAGCGGGCGGCAGCACTGTTGCCGTTCTCGGTTGCGGTATTGATATCGTTTATCCCGCCGAACACCGCAAACTGGAAGAAGCTGTCGTCAAACACGGCGCAGTCATTACCGAGTATGCACCGGGAACCGGTGCGCGCAGTTGGCAGTTCCCGCAAAGGAACCGTATTATCAGCGGGTTGGCGCAGGGAACGCTCGTCATTGAAGCCTCAGCGAAAAGCGGCTCTCTCTTAACGGCTGCTGCAGCCTCGGAACAGGGACGGCGCGTATTCGCCGTTCCCGCCAATTTGGATAATCCCGCAGCCGTCGGCACGAATGAACTGTTGCGTGACGGTGCGACGCTTGTCCTCACGGCCGAGGACGTTTTGTCTGCTTTCCCAAAGGCGGCAGGCATCAGCGTACAGCCGAACGGGAGCACGCGTTCGACGTTCAGTACGGCATATTTGGAAAAATACGGCGTAAAGCCGTCAACAGACGAAACGGACGCCGCATCGGCCGCAACGTCTGTGCGTGTACGCCTGTCTTCCAAGGCGGAACGCGATAAAGGCCGGCAGAACCCGCGTCCGGAAATCGATCACGATGACGCACCGCCGCCGGCTGTTAAACCGGTCACACCGGAACCGGATGATTTGACGGAAATCGAAAAACAGGTTCTGTCTGCATTCCCGGTCGATGCCGCCGTGACGTTGGATGCAGTCAATCTCCCCGGCATCGGTATCGGCGAAATAATCGCCGCATTAACCATGTTGGAAATCCGCGGGTTGATTTCCGCGCTTCCCGGCGGTCTTTATCTCAGAACGTAAGGGAAGATAACGAAAAAAAGTAAATTCCGCCGTTTCTCCGTAATAAAAAACGTAAAAACGGCATTTGTAATATTTCTCAGTCAGAAAGGTTATCAGTTATGGCAAATCTTGTCATCATGGAGTCTCCGTCCAAGGCACAAACCGTAAAAGGATATCTTGGTTCGGGGTACAAAGTACTTGCATGCAAAGGGCATATTCGCGACCTGCCGAAAAGTTCGTTCGGCATTGACGTTGACAATCATTTTGATGCGCATTATATAAATATTCGCGGTAAGGGCGACCTCATCGGTGAGCTTCGTAAAGAAGCAAAAGCTGCCGGTAAAGTCTTTATCGCAACCGACCCTGACCGCGAGGGGGAAGCCATCGCCTGGCATCTTGCCGCGGTTCTCGGGATCGATCCCGAAAAGGCGCAGCGCGTTACGTTCAACGAAGTGACGAAAAACGTGGTGAAAGCCTCCATCAAGGCGCCGCGTTCCATCGATATGAATTTGGTGAACGCACAGCAGACGCGTCGCCTTCTCGACCGTATCGTTGGGTATAAGCTCAGCCCGCTGCTTTGGAAAAACGTGAAAAACGGTCTTTCGGCCGGGCGCGTTCAGTCTGTTGCCACCCGTATGATTGTGGAGCGCGAACAGGAAATTGCCAATTTTGTTCCTGAGGAATATTGGACTATCGAAGCAGCGCTTCTCACGCAGAACGGGGAAACCGTTTCCGTTCGCTTTTTCGGCAAAGAGACCGGCCGTGTCGACCTGCATAACAAGCAGGAGGCAGAAGCTGTCGTTGCTGCCGTCAGCGGTGCGGCATTCAGCGTTTCTTCCGTGAAAAAAGCCGTCAAGCATAAGACGCCCGCACCGCCTTTCACAACGTCCACGCTGCAGCAGGAAGCTTTCAAAAAGCTGAATTTCCAGTCCCAGCGTACCATGCGTACGGCACAGGAATTGTATGAAGGTGTCAATATCGGTGCGGAAAACGGCGGCGTACAGGGTTTGATTACCTATATGCGTACCGACTCGCAGCGTATTTCCGCCGAAGCACAGGCAGCAGCAGGTGCTTATATTGCCGCCAAATACGGTGACGCCTACGTTCCGGCAACGCCCCGCACGTTCAAATCGCGTGACGGTGCGCAGGATGCACACGAGGCCATTCGTCCCGCCAACGTGCAATTGGAACCGTCCAAACTGCATCGTTATTTGACAGCCGACCAGTATCATTTGTACAAACTGATTTGGGAGCGGTTTATGGCAAGCCAGATGGAATCTGCCGAGCTGGCAACCATGACCGTCGATTTAACGGCCGGCGGTTATTTGTTCCGTACCGGTGGTTACACCGTAACGTTCCCCGGATATATGACCCTGTATGAAGAGACCGGTGACGACACCGTTTCCGAAAAGGATACGGACGAAAACGTACGTGACATCCGTTTGCCGGAACTGCAGGAAAAACAGACGCTGTCCGTAAAGAACGTTTCGTCCGACTGCCACTTTACCGAGGCTCCGCCCCGGTTTAACGATGCATCCCTGACCAAATTGTTGGAAGAGAAGGGCATCGGCCGTCCCAGCACGTATAATACGATTATTCAAACCATTTGCCGCAACTACGTTCGCCGCGAAGGCAAATCGTTTGTTCCCACGTCCTTGGGTGACGTGACCAACCGGTTAATGATGGAGCATTTTCCCGCCATCATGGACTACACGTTTACTGCCGATATGGAAACCAGCCTTGACGGTGTGGAAAAGGGCGACAACGATATGGAAACCATTCTGCAGAAGTTCTGGGATGATTTTTCCGCTATGCTGAACGTTGCATCCGGAACGTTGGACAAGGCAACCACGGAAATCCCCGTGGAAGAAACCGATATGGTTTGCGAAAAATGCGGCAGTAGAATGGTCGTCAAAAGCGGTAAGTTCGGGAAGTTTGCCGCTTGCCCCAATTATCCGAAATGCAAAAACACCAAACCGTTAACGCAGCCTGCAGAACAGGTTGCAGCGCCCGTTTCGGCCGAGGCTTCCGATATGACCTGCGAAGTGTGCGGGTCACCGATGGTGCTTCGTCAGGGCAGATACGGCAGTTTTTATGCCTGTGTCAAATATCCCGCCTGTAAATATACCAAACAGGTGCACAAAGAACTCGGTGTCGACTGCCCGCTTTGCGGTTCTCCCATCATCACGAAATACGGCCGCAATAAAACGGTATTTTACAGCTGCAGTCAGTACCCGACCTGCCGCTTCTCCTCATGGGATATGCCTATGCAAATGAAATGTCCGGATTGCGGCGGCATTCTGTTCCGCAAAAAGGGAAAGCCGCTCGCAGTATGCCACAATCCCGAATGCGGTTACTCCTGCGAATTGGACGACAGTCAAATTGGAGATGACAATTAACGATGAATACACCGGTTATTAACGTTTTCGGCGCCGGACTTGCCGGAAGTGAGGCCGCATGGCAGGCCGCACAGCGCGGCGTGCACGTTCGCATGTATGAAATGAAACCGCATAAATTTACACCGGCGCATCACGCCCCCGGTTTTGCCGAGTTGGTTTGTTCCAATTCGCTTCGCTCCGACAGTTTGGCCAACGCCATTGGCCTTTTGAAGGAAGAATTGCGTCGGATGGACTCCCTGATTATGGCGGCTGCCGATGCCACGCGTGTTGCAGCGGGTTCGGCACTGGCCGTTGACAGAACGCTGTTCTCTGCATTCGTAACCGAACGACTGCGCAATCATCCCAACGTGGAAGTGATTGAAAAAGAAATGACGTCCTTGGAAGAGGATGAAGCCGCAGCAACCGTAATCGCAACGGGACCGCTGACGTCAGACGCAATGGCCGCGTATTTGGCCGAAACGTTAAAATGCGGAAAACTCCATTTTTTCGACGCTGTAGCGCCGATTGTTGATTTTTCCGGCATCAATATGGACGTTGCGTTCTTTGCCTCCCGATACGGGAAAGGCGACGCCGATTATATTAACTGCCCCATGACGAAAGAACAGTACGACGCGTTTTATCGCGAACTGATCGGTGCCAGGGAAGCGGAACTGAAAGATTTTGATAAAGAACAGCAAAAAGAACTCAAAGTGTTTGAGGGCTGTATGCCGGTCGAAGTAATGGCGCGCCGCGGATACGATACGCTGCGGTACGGCCCTCTGAAACCGGTCGGCTTGGAAGACCCGCACACGGGGAAAGAGCCCTATGCGGTCGTACAGCTGCGCAAGGAAAATAACGAGGGGACGATGTTCAATCTCGTCGGTTTCCAAACGCATCTGGCGTTCCCCGAACAGAAACGAGTATTTTCCATGATTCCCGGCCTTGAAAACGCGGAGTTTTTGCGGTACGGTATCATGCACCGCAATACGTATATTGACTCTCCCGATCTGCTGGACGCTACGTATGCCATGCGCGAAAGACCGAACGTCTTTTTTGCAGGCCAGATGACGGGTGTCGAGGGATATATCGAATCTGCCGGCTCCGGTTTCGTGGCCGGTGTCAATGCCGCACTGCGTGCGCTTGGCAAAGAGCCGCTTGTTTTCCCGGACGTAACGATGCTCGGCGCTATGGCCAAGTACGTCAGCACGGGCGGTCTTTCCGGTGATTTTGTGCCGATGAATGCCAATTTCGGTATCGTACCGCCGCTTGAAAAGAGAGTGAAGGGCGGAAAGGCACTGAAGAATGAGGCATTGTCTGCGCGGGCGTTGGCCGAAATTGACAGAATTGGATCCGCAGAAAAAGCAGATAGCTGAAACGCAAACGTTTAGAACGGGCGGTGCCTGCTTTGCATCGCACCTTGACGAAGATACCTACAGGAGCACGTTTTGAAAAAAATAATTTTAGACGTCATGAGCGGCGACAATGCTCCGCTTGCAATGCTGCAGGGGGCCATTGACGCTGTTCGGGAAATACCGGACCTTGCCGTAACGTTAGTCGGCGACGAGACGGTCATACGGAATATGGCAGCGGAGCACAACTGGGATCTCACTCCCTTTGCGATTCTGCACGCACCGGACGTGGTTACAATGGAAGACGAACCGCTTTCCATTGTCCGTTCCAAACCGGAGTCTTCTTTGGTAAAGGGGCTTCGTGCATTGGCGGACGGGCAGGGCGATGCGTTCGTTTCTGCCGGAAACACCGGCGCTTTGTTTACGGCAGGTACTTTGGTTGTCCGAAAAGTACGCGGGATTCAGCGTGCTTCCATCGGCGCCGTACTGCCGACGGAACCGAACGTTCTTTTGTTGGATTCCGGTGCCAACGTTGTTGTGGAACCGGCGTATCTCGAGGAATTTGCCGTGATGGGCTCCGCATACGTGCGCCGTATTTGCCGTTTGGAGTCGCCGCGCGTCGGTTTGCTGAACAACGGGACGGAGTCCTGCAAAGGGACACCCATGCACGTGGAAGCGTTTCGTATTCTGTCCGCCTGTCCCGAAATCAATTTTGTCGGTAACGTGGAGGCAAGTGCCATCGGCGATAACGTTTGCGACGTTTTGGTGACGGACGGGTTTACCGGTAATATTTTGCTCAAAACCATGGAAGGCGTCGGAAAACTGATGCTGGGGCGTGTTAAACGCGTCTTTTTGACCAATACCCTAACCAAATTGGCGGCACTTGCCGTCAAAAAGCCGTTTACTGCCGTTAAAAAGGACTTCAGTTCGGAAGAACACGGCGGCGCACCGATATTGGGCCTGGCCAAACCGGTTATCAAAGCGCACGGTTCCTCCGGACCGTTAGCCGTTAAAAATGCCTTGCGGCAGGCGATGCTGTTTGCGCAGGCTGACGTCATCGGCGATATCGCCGATGCGGCTGCCCGCTGCCGCGCTCGCCGGCAGGCCGAAAAAGAAAATAATGAAAACGCAAAAATACAGACGAACGATGACGAAAGGGGGAGCGACGCATAATGGAACAATTACCGCTTGACGTATCTTCTTTGCAGGAAACCATTGGATACGTGTTTCGCAACGTGTCCTATTTAAACAGAGCGCTGACCCATTCCTCCAGTTCAAATGAATTGGGTGTCAAAAACCATCATCTCCTTTGCAATGAACGCTTGGAATTTCTGGGGGATTCCGTTCTGTCTATTTTGACCAGTGAATATTTGTTTGAAAAATATCCGGAATGCCCGGAAGGGGAATTGACGCGTATGCGTGCCGACGTCGTTTGCGAACGTGCGTTGTCGCGGTATGCAGCGTCTATCGGCCTTGGTTCTTATCTGCGCTTGGGGCGCGGGGAAGAAAAGAACGGCGGCCGTGAACGTAAATCTATTTTGGCGGATGCTTTTGAAGCACTGCTCGCAGCTATGTATCTGGATGCCGGAGAAGACGGTAAGGAAACCGTGCGCAGGTTCCTGATGCCGTTTATCATCGGCTATTTGGAAACGCTGCCGGACAACGGCGTGTCGTTTGATTATAAAACGGCATTGCAGCAGTTCGTGCAGCAGTCGAATACGGACGAACTGGAGTACGAAACGGTCTGCGAAAGCGGGCCTGACCATTGCAAGGAATTTGAAGTGGTTGCCAAAATCAATTCGAACGTGGTCGGACGCGGCAAGGGCGGTTCCAAACGGGAAGCCGAACAGCGGGCCGCCAAGGCAGCACTGGAACTGTTCGGTGTGGAACAGGCTTAACGAAAGCTGCTTTGATTTTTACCAACGGAACCGATGAACGTCGGTCCCCCAAAAGCCGCTTGTTTTTTATAGATAAGGGCACGGACGTCCTGTCCGATTGCGGCTTTGCAAAAACTAATTGAGCCGCCGAGGAGGCATGGAGATTAGCAATGTATCTGAAATATCTTGAGTTACAGGGATTTAAATCTTTCCCGGATAAAACCAAACTGTCCTTTATGAGTGATACGGCCGGCAGCGACAACGTCACGATTGACGATGCCGGTGTCACCGTCATTGTCGGACCGAACGGCAGCGGTAAATCCAATATATCCGATGCCATGCGCTGGGTGTTGGGTGAAATTTCGTCCAAAACGCTGCGCGGCAGTAAAATGGAAGACGTTATTTTCGGCGGTGCCGACAGCCGTAAACCCATGGGATATGCCGAGGTTTCCGTTACGTTTGATAACACACGCGGCGGCGGCCATTTGGAATGTCCGTACGATGAGGTTACCGTCACCAGACGGTATTATCGTGCCGGCGAGAGCGAATATTTTATCAATCGGCGCCCGGTTCGTTTAAAGGATATTTACGAACTGTTTATGAATACCGGTGTCGGTCGTGAAGGGTATTCCATCATCGGACAGGGTAAAATCGACGAAATCATTTCCAAAAAGAGTGACGAACGCCGCGCCGTGTTCGAGGATGCCTCCGGTATTGCCAAATTCCGCCACAGAAAGAACGAAGCGGAACGTAAACTGGAACAAACCGAGGACAATATGACGCGTGTACGCGACATTTTTGCCGAGGTGGAAGCCCAGGTCGGTCCGCTTGCCAAGGAAGCCGAAAAAGCCAAGAAGGCCATTGAACTGACAACGATTAAAAAGCAGGCCGATATCGGTCTGTGGTTATACGATACCGAAAAACTGCGCGGAGATTTAGCCGAAGCGCAGAATCTCTTTAAACGCTCTTCCTTTGATTTACAGCAGGCTGAGGAAGCCGTGCAGTCGTTGGAAGCGCAAAACGACCGCTTGTTTGAACAGTCGCAGAGTAACAAACAGGAATCCGAACGTCTGTTGACGGATATTCGCCGCCTGACGGAGGAAAGCCATTCGTTGGAAAGTGAATACCGCGTCTCGGAAACGCAGATCAGTCACTGGCACGAATTGTCGGCCGCCGCCGAGGAAACGATTGCTACGGTGGAACGGTCGGTCAAGGCCGAAGAGGATAAACGCAAAGAGCAGTTAACCTCGTTGGATGAACTGCGCGCAAAGGCCGATGCGCTGACGCGTGAGCAGGACGATTTGACGGAGAGTGTTCGTTCTGCCGACGAACGCATTACCGCCATGGATGAAATGATTGACAACGCGCTTGACGATATCACCGAGCGTGAACAGGAAGCCGTTGATCTTCGCGTTCGTATTTCCGTCCTGGAAAACGCCCGCGATACCGATGACGGCCGTAATCAGGGCATCAACGACCAGTTGAAGGAATATCAAACCGTTTCTGCGGATTTGGAAGAAAAATGCGCGGAAAAACGCCAAACCGTAGATCAGTACGCTGCCCAAATTGCCGATTTGTCCGAAAAGAAACAGGCGGCCGAAGAGGAATGCACGGCGCTTGAAACGGCGCTGCAGGCAGAAGAGAAAAACTATAACGGCACAAAACTCCGTCGCGACTCCGTGGAACAGAAAATTAATACCTATCGCGATATGGAGGAGCATCTGGAAGGATACTCGAACAGCGTTAAGTACGTCATGAATCGATATGCCGAGGGACAGATTCGGGACCGCGAGGGCTTGCCTTGCGGTAAAATTTACGGACCGTTGTCACAGGTAATCAGCGTCAGCGACGCTTACGTAACGGCGATTGAAACGGCTCTTTCCGGTAATCTGCAAAATATTGTGGTTGAAAACGAACAAACGGCCAAGGCCGCTATGTTCTGCCTGAAACGCGGCGAGGCCGGCCGTGCCACCTTTTATCCGTTAACCTCCATGCAGCCGCCGATGCCGTCCAAAGCGGTAACGGACGCGGCCGGGTATCCCGGATACGTGGATACTGCCGACCGTTTGGTTGACTGCCGCCCCGAATTCAAAGTCGTGATTGAAGCGCTGCTCGGTCACACCGTCGTATTTGATAACATTGATAATGCGACGAATATGGCCAAGGCACAGCATTATCGTGTGCGCGTCGTCACGCTTGACGGACAGCAGATTAATGCCGGCGGTTCGTTCTCCGGCGGTTCCGTAAAACAAAACGGTGCTTTCTTAAGCCGCGCCGCACAGGTAAAACGTCTCCAGGGTGAATTGGATGAACTGGAGAAAACGCTCGGCAGTTTGAACGCAAAAATTACCGCCGCAGGCACGGAATTGGACAAGAAGCGTAACGGCGTTTCCGACCTCGAAGTGCAAATTTCTCTGCTGCAGACGCTGAGCAATACCGAAACGGCTGCACTGGAGCAGGTTTCCGCAAAATTGCAGGCCAACCGGTCCTTGGAAGAAAAACTGGCAAACGATTTCCGTCAAATGGCAGAGGAACGTGCGCAATATGAGCAGGAATTGGTTGATTTGAAGCAGCGCGAGGGTGAATTGCAGCATCAAATTGACGAAATGAAGGCCGCTCGTGAAGATAAGTATGCCGCGCGGAACGATTTGGCGGAAAGCCGTGATACCATGGCACGCCGCAGCACCGAAGTTTTGATGGAGCAAAGCGACGTCAAAAAGGATATGGAAACGGCCGCATTGCTGGCAGGTCAGTTCGCAGAACGAATCAGCGGCTTAAAAGAAGAAATTGCCGGCTTAAAACAGAAGATTGATAACTATGCACGGCAGATTCGCGAAACCGAGGAAAAACAGCAGTCAAACCGTGCCGATAACGGTCGGTATACGGAAGAACTGGAAAAACTCAACGCCAAACGTACCGAAATTGAAGCTGACGGTTTGGAATTTGAGCGTAAACTGAGTGAACTCAGTATCCGCCGCCGTGACCGTACCGCACAAAAAGATATGCTCATCTTGGAAAATTCCAAGAATGAAAATAAAGTGAACGCGTTGCTTGCCGAACAGGATAAATTGCAGACGCGCCTGTGGGACGATTACGAAATGACGCGCAACGACGCCATCGCACAGGGCTTTAAACCCGTGGAAGCGTCCGAACGTGCAGCTGTCGCCAGAACGCAAATCGAGTGTCGTAACAAACTGCGCGTGCTCGGCAACGTTGACTTTGACGCCGTGGAAAAATACGAGGATGTCAAGACAAGGTACGAGACCATGAAGGTACAAATCGAGGATCTGGAAAAATCCCGTGCCGATTTGGTGGATATTATTACGCGCCTTGAAAAAGAAATGAAATCGTCTTTCGTCGATGCCTTTAACCAAATCAATGAAAACTTCGGCAAAGTGTTTGCCGAGTTGTTCGGCGGCGGCAGTGCTGAAATTACGCTGACCGATCCCGACAACGTTTTGGAAAGCGGCATTGAAATCAAAGCGGCACCTCCCGGAAAGATCATCAAGAGTTTGCTGCAGCTGTCCGGCGGTGAACAGGCCTTTATCGGTGTGGCACTCTTCTTTGCTATTTTGAAGGTGAATCCGACGCCTTTCTGTATTTTGGATGAGATTGAGGCGGCTTTGGATGAAGTGAACGTGGCGCGTCTGTCACAGTATATCAGACGTTACCACGATACACAGTTTATTATGATTACGCACCGCCGCGGTACCATGGAGGCTGCAACCAGACTGTACGGCGTTACCATGCCGGAACACGGTATTTCCAAGGTTCTGTCTTTGGACGTTGACGATATTGCGAAAAAGAAAGGTGGAGAATGGGATGGGCTTCTGGAATAAATTACATCTCGGATTGGGGAAAACGCGTGACGCACTGCTGTCTCCGATTAAGAAACTGTTATCTGCCTGCCATCACGTTGACGAGGACTTTTTGGATGAGTTGGAAGAACTGCTGATCTGCGCAGACGTCGGTGTTGCCGCAACGGAGGAAATCATCGAGGAACTTCGTGTCCGCATCAAAGACGGGCGGTTGAAGGATAAAGAGCAGATTATGGACGTCCTGCGGGAAATCCTGTCCGGCATGATTCCCGAGCAGGAGGAACTCCGTTTGGACACGACCCCTTCCGTTATTCTTGTTGTCGGCGTCAACGGTGTCGGCAAGACAACCTGTATCGGTAAAATTGCCAATTTGCTGCGCGAAGACGGTAAAAAAGTGGTCGTTGCTGCGGCAGATACGTTCCGTGCGGCAGCCATCGATCAGCTTGCCGTCTGGTGCGACCGTGCCAAGGTAGATATGGTACATCAAAGCGAGGGCAGCGATCCTGCGGCCGTTGTATTTGATGCCGTCCATTATGCGAAAAATAAAAACGCCGACGTGTTGATTATCGATACGGCGGGACGACTGCACAACAAGGTCAATTTGATGAATGAATTGGCCAAAATCAATCGCGTCATTGACAGGGAGCTGCCCGGTGCCTGCCGCGAAAATTTGCTTGTTTTGGACGCCACAACGGGCCAAAACGCCGTTATGCAGGCAAAAGAGTTTAAAACGACGGCCGCTTTGACAGGCCTTGTTTTGAACAAACTGGACGGTTCCGCCAAGGGCGGCATCATTTTGTCCGTACAAAAAGAACTGTCCGTACCCGTTAAATTTATCGGTGTCGGCGAGGGCTTGGACGATTTGCGTCCCTTCCGTGCCGATGACTTTATCAACGCATTGTTTGAAGATTGAGCTTGTGGGGGCCGCTTATGAAAATGGTATTGGCATCACGAAACCGTAAAAAAATCGCTGAATTGCAGACTTTGTTGGGGGAATCTTTCCCCGATTTGGAATTGCTTTCACTGGATGACGTCGGTTTTGTCGGTGAAATAGAAGAAACGGGCGAGACGTTTGAAGAAAACGCGCTCATTAAAGCACAAACGGCGTGCCGCGTGTCGGGGCTGCCCGGCATTGCGGATGACTCCGGATTGGCAGTGGACGCTCTGAACGGTGCCCCCGGTGTCTATTCCGCCCGCTATGCAGGCGGTCACGGAGATGACGAAGCAAACAACGCCAAGCTCCTGTCGGAACTGGAAAACGTGCCCGATGAAAAAAGAACGGCTTCTTTCATTTGCTGTATGGCCGTTGTTTGGCCGAATGGGAAAAAGGTGACGGTGCAGGGGCGTGTTTCGGGGCTTATTTTGCGGGAAAAGAGAGGAAACGGCGGTTTCGGATACGATCCGCTGTTCTATTACCCGCCCCTCGGAAAAACAACTGCCGAACTTTCTGCGGAAGAAAAAAATGCTGTCAGCCATCGCGGCAGTGCCGTGCGCGAATTGTGCCGCGTGCTGAAAGATAATAAGATTTCAGGATAAGGAAAATTGTATTTATGTTAACTTCTAAACAACGCGCTTATTTGCGTTCTTTGGCAAACGAATTGTCGCCGATTATGCAGGTCGGCAAGGGCGGTATATCGGAGAACTTGGTAAAAACGGTTTCCGACGCTTTGGAAGCCAGAGAAATCATTAAAATGTCCGTGCTTGACACAGCGGACGATACGCCGCGCGGCACGGCAGAAGCACTTGCTGCCGCAACCGATGCCGACGTCGTTGCCGTTATCGGCAAGAAAATCGTACTCTATCGTCCGGCACAAAAACCGGTCTTGGTTTTGCCGAAATGAGAATCGGTCTGTTTACGGGAACGTTTTCACCGCCGCATTACGGTGAAATTACGGCCGCACGCGCATTTATGCAGCAGATGTGGCTGGACGTACTGTACGTTGTACCGACGCTGCAGGGGCCGCAAACGGCAAGCCCGCAGGATCGATTGGAAATGTGCCGTCTTGCGTTTGCCGACGTAGACGGCGTCATTGTCAGCGATATGGCTGTCACCAACGCATTGCTGTCCGGTTCGGCAGGGCTTTTGCACGAACTCGGTGCCGGGTGGGGGGCGGATACGCGCCTGTTTTATTTGGTCGGCACCGATGCCATGATGAATTTGGAAGCCGATCCGCAGGTGGAAGAAATCTTTCGTATTTCCTATCCTTGCTACGTGCGTCGGGAAAACGACCAAAGTATGGATGACAGAATTGTGCAAAAAATCACGAATTATTTGAATAAATACGGCAAAATCGTGCGAAAAATCATGACACAGCCGGTTCCGGTTTCCGCTGCGGATATTCGCCGATGCATGCGTGACGGTTTGGATATTACGGCATACGTGCCGGCCTCGGTTGCAGCGTACGCGGATGAAAAAGGATTATATCGATAATATGGAAACAAACGTATACAGCGAAGAACAATTACAACAATTGCGGGTTGACGTCTGCAGTCATATGTCGCAAAAGCGGTATTCTCATACCATGGGGGTAGAGCGGGAAGCCGTCAAACTGGCAGACCTGTTTTGCCCGGAAAAGAAATCGATGCTGCAGGCCGCGGCGCTTTTGCACGACCTGACGAAAGAGGAGACGCCCGCTTTTCACGCCGACGTGTTGGAAAAACGTGGGATAACAGTGACAAAACAGGATTATCTGTCTCCCAAAACCTTTCATGCCCGTTCTGCCGCGCTGCTCATTCCGGAACAGTATCCGGCCTTCGCGGACGCTGAACTGTGTTCAGCCGTGTTATATCATACGACCGGCCGCGCGGGTATGACGGTTACCGAGATGATTTTATATCTTGCCGATTATATCGAGGATACCCGTACGTTTGAAGACTGCGTGAAGTTGAGAAGACTTTTTTGGGACGCCGATCCCGGCGCCATGTCGGGGCAGGACAGAATGACTCATCTTTTACGTGTGATGATTACGTCCTTCGATATGACGATTCGTGACTTATTGGAGGGCGGAAACCCGATTTCGGCCGATACCTTTTTGGCCAGAAATGATTTGATTATAACGCTGAATCAAATGACGAACGGAGGAAATGCGTTACAATGATATACAGTGATGAAGAATATGCCGCGCTGCCTTCTTTGGCAGACGCCGATGCGTTGACAGTGGCCAAGGCTGCCTATGAAATTCTTGACGAAAAAAAGGGACACGACCTCAAAATACTGCACGTGGCGGACAAGACGGTTTTGTGCGAATATTTTGTGTTTGTAACGGGTAATTCCTCCACACAGGTGCAGGCGCTTGCCGGTGAATTGGAGCATCGTTTGGGATTACGGCATTTAAAACCGTATCATATTGAGGGACGCGATAATCGCTCCTGGATTGTTGCCGATTTCAGTCACGTGATTGTTCATATCTTCAGCCGCGATGCGCGTGAGTTCTACAATTTGGACAAATTATACGGCGATGCCGCGCAAATTGAGATGCCGCACGAGGACGAAAACGTTTGATGCTGATTTCGTCACGGAATTCTACAGCAAAATCGCATTTTGCTCTTGACAATTTCCTTGGTCTTTAGTATAATATGCGAGTAACTGTTCGTAACCGGAGGGGGGGAAAAAGAAATGGCAGAAGTTAGAGTTAAGGAAGGCGAGTCTCTTGACAGTGCGCTTCGTCGCTTTAAGCGTCAGTGTGCTCGTTCCGGCGTCCTCACCGAGTTGCGTAAGAGAGAGCATTATGAAAAGCCCTCTGTAAAGCGTAAGAAGAAGTCTGAGGCTGCAAGAAAGCGCAAGTTCAAATAAGACCCCAAAAAACGGTGCCGATTTTCGGCACCGTTTTTGTATTTTACGTAACGAGCGTGATGCGAGCGAAATATTGACGTCGGTTATTCCGTTCAGCGCGCAGCGTACAAATTGATATCCCACGCCGGTAACCCGCCCGGGCGTCTTACGTACAGCTTGTAATCGGGGCACAGTGTATGAACCAACAGCGGCAGCTCGTATAGGTCCTCGCTGCGATGATACAGGGAAACCAACAGTTCGGGGCGGTCTCTTCGGATGACTTCGGCGGAACCCTGCAACGCTTCTTTTTCCGCGCCTTCCACGTCATATTTAATAAAATCGACGGCTTCGCTTTTGGCGAGAACGTCCGCCGTGACGGTGGCAACGTCTTCCTGCCGTTTGGCAGCGGAAAACGATGCGCCCCGTCCCCCGGCGGCACCGAAGGGAAGAGTCGTGACGCTTGACCAGGCGGCCGCATGAACGGGGCGGAGCGTAAAATTCGTTATTTGCTGTGCCAATGTCTCCAATTTTTTGTACGTGCGGCTGTCCGGTTCAACGGCAAATATGGTTTCAAGACTGTCCGCATAGCGGGACAATTCTTTGACGGTATCCCCCGTATAAGCGCCGAAATCAATCGTCGTACGATACTGCTGCGGATGAAGAATCTCGAGATACGGGAGAACGGGATCCGTCATACAGGAAAAGTATTCGGCAGGATTTCCCGTTAATTTTGCGCGGACAATCGTATCGAACAGGCGAACCGACTCTTCATCGGCCAGCATGCGTCTGACCTCATCCAGTTCGCCTTTGTGCTGCTGATAAAACGCCGCGTCAAAAATGCCGCCTCCCAAACAAACGGGAACGTCCGGCACGTACAGCGTGTTTTCTGCGGCGATTTTTTGAACGTTAGCAAGAACGTCAGGCAACGCAGAGCCGAAAGCCAGCAGAATGACAAACCCGCCGTCACCGTATTTTTCCCGTACGGCTTGGTAGGACAGAACCTGCTTCCCGTGAAAAAGTTGTCCGCGCACAAAACCGTCGCTGGCAAAAAAATCACGTATTTCAATGCCTTTTTCCTGACAAACGTTGATAATTTTATCGGCACCGTCTCCCATACCCCATAGGACGACGGGCTTATGACACGCTTGTAAACAACTCCATAAATCTTCCATTGACAGCCTCGTTATTCACGTCTTTTTTGCCATTATACAACAAAAGCCGGTGTGTGTAAAGACTTGACATTCCGTTTCGTTTATGCTAAACTGAACGAAAACAAAGAAGGGAAAATTATCATGGACGATTGTATTTTTTGTAAGATAATTAAAGGCGAAATTCCGTCGACAAAGGTGTACGAGGACGCATCCGTTTATGCGTTTCGCGATATTCATCCCATGGCGCCGGTACATATTCTCGTCGTGCCCAAAGAACATATTGCCTGTGCTGACGATATCAATGACGATAATTGTGTATGTGTGGCCCGCATTTTTGCCGCGATTGCCAAAATAGCCAAGCAGGAAGGATTGACAAACGGCTACCGTGTCATCAACAACTGCGGTCGTGACGGCTGTCAATCCGTGAAACACCTGCATTTTCATATCCTCGGCGGCAAACAGCTTCCGGAAAATATGGGTTAATGGAAAAGGGGAAAGCAATCTATGATTGACTTTCCCTTTTTCGGTTGACAAAACGACAATAATGTAGTAAGATAATACCCCACAACATGGTTCAAAACAGAACGGAGTAAAGAATTATGTTTTTTGATTTTGGAATATTAGATGAAATAAATGAAGTGTCCACTGCGTTCCGCATTCTGCTGGCCGTTTTGCTCGGCGGCGGTATCGGATTTGAACGCGGAAAACACGGCCGCGCCGCAGGGTTGCGGACGCACGTTTTGGTTTGCGTCGGTGCCGCGTTGGCGTCCATGACAGGATCGTTCCTGACGTCTACGACAAATATGGGCGACCCTACGCGTATTGCTTCCTGCGTACTGTCCGGTATCGGTTTTTTGGGTGCCGGCATGATTTTGGTAAAGAATAACTCGCGCGTGACCGGATTGACAACAGCGGCTGCCCTGTGGGCGACTGCGTCGGTCGGTTTGGCCGTCGGTGCAGGGTACTACGTCGGCGGGCTTCTCGCTGCAGCCGTCATTTTCCTGACCACCACGCTGCTCACTGTTTTCGAGGTGAAACAGAAGCGCGACATTGTTTTTTACGTCGAATTGGATGACCACAGCAAGGCGGCCGACGTCGTCGGCGCCATTCGTAAAAAATATCCCGCCGCCCACAACTTTGACTTATTCCCGCCCAAGAGCGGTGTTGCAGGCCACATTGGTTTATCCGTCAACATCAATACGCAGAATGAAACGACCGAAGAAGTGGAACGGGAAGTCGGCAAGATTGAACACGTTGTGATTTCCGTGATGAACTGATCGGAAATACAGCTGCCCTTGTTTATAAAAGTTTATTGCATAGAAAAAAGCACCCGTGGGGGTGCTTTTTTCTATGCTTGAAATAAGTTTAATTCACGAATTCGTGGTAGATGGCGTCAACGGCTTTTTCGTAGTCGCCCTCTTCCACGCCGGTAATAATGTTTAATTCACTGGAACCCTGGTCAATCATACGAATGTTGACGCCGGCTTTGGAAATAGCGCTGAAAATACGACCTGCGGTACCTTTGGCCTGAATCATGGCGCGGCCGACGACGGCAATCATGGCCAGGCCGTCTTCCATCACCACGCGGTCCGGCTTGAGGCGGCGTTCCATAGCGGCAAGCATCTTCTCACGCACCTTCAAAAAATCATCGGTGTTTACAATGATGCTCATCGTATCGATGCCGGTGGGCAGGTGTTCTGCGGCCAGTTCATACTCTTCCAAAATATCCAGCAGTTTACGGGTGAAACCGACCTCGGCATTCATCATATCTTTTTCAACGGTGATGGAGGAGAAACCGCGGCGTCCGGCAATACCGGTGATGACGTGCTTGGTGTCAAAATGCTCGGTTGCGGCAACAATCATCGTACCGTTATCTTCGGGTTTGTTGGTGTTACGAATGTTGATCGGAATACCTGCGTTGCGCACCGGGAAAATGGCATCTTCATGCAGTACGGTTGCACCCATGTAGGAAAGCTCGCGCAATTCGCGGTAGGTAATCGTTTCAATGGAGCAGGGGTCTTTAACAATGCGGGGGTCTGCCATCATAAAACCGGAAACGTCCGTCCAGTTCTCATACAGGGCGGCATTGGCGGCTCTTGCCACGATGGAACCGGTGATATCGGAACCGCCGCGGGAGAAGGTTTTAATGGTGCCGTTGGGCATTACGCCGTAGAAACCCGGGATGACGGCATGGTCGAACTTTTTCAGTTCTGCTCCCAAAACTTCGTTGGTTTTTTCTTCATCAAAGGAACCGTTTTCCTTGAAGTAAATGACGTTTTCTGCGTCAATGAAGGGGAAACCCAAGTATTTGGCGAGGATCATACCGTTAAGATATTCACCGCGGCTGGCTGCGTAATCGCGGCCGGAAGCGTGCAGAATGGAATTGCGTACGTATTCCAATTCGTCGGAGATATCGAATTCCAAGCCGAGCTCACGAATGATTTCGTAATAACGGTTGCAAATCAGGCGGAAATAATCCGTAATATCTTCGTGCGCCTTGGTCATCTCATAGCATTTATATAACATATCGGTGACTTTAACGTCATCTTTAAACCGTTTGCCGGGGGCAGACGGAACAACGTACCGACGGGACGGATCCGCTTTGATAATTTCCGCAACCTGGCGGAAATGGGCTGCATCGGCCAAAGAAGAGCCGCCGAATTTAACAACTTTCACCTGCATTTTTTCTGTCACCTCTAAAAAAAGAATAGTATTATTATAATTAGTAACCTTGATTTTGTCAAGCATAGTGTGTATAATAGTAATTAATACGGCCTAAATGAGGTATTTTATATGTCTTCTTTTTTATTTCCATCCGATATTCTGCTGCCGGACTTTTCACGGGTTGACGGTGAAAAATGGGCGGTGATTGCCTGCGATCAGCACACCAGCGAGCCGGAGTATTGGGAGACCTTCGATGCAGCGGTCGGCGCAGCCCCTTCCGTTTTGCGTTTGATTTTGCCGGAGGTATGGCTGAGCCAAGCCGACGGACGCATTCCCGCCATTCACGCGACAATGGGAGACTATTGTCAAAACGTATTGCAGCATCATCCGAACAGTTTGATTTATTTGGAGCGAAAACAGTCGGACGGCCGCATTCGCCGCGGCATCGTCGGCACGATTGATTTGGAACAATATGATTTTTCACGCGGGTCAACTTCGTTGATTCGTGCAACCGAGGGCACCGTTTTGGAGCGTATTCCGCCCCGTTGCGCCGTTCGTCGCGGTGCCGCGTTGGAAACACCGCACGTGATGCTTTTGATTGACGACCCGAAAAAAACCGTCGTGGAAGCAGTTGCCGCCGACAGTGCTTCTTTCGCACCTGCCTATGATTTTGATTTGGCGGTTGC
>DCGU01000099.1:281-778 GCA_002315325.1 Clostridiales bacterium UBA1770 | reverse complement strand
CACGGCCAAGTGGATTCCCGCCGAACGTTTTGAAGCGTTGGACGCCGCACTCCGTGATTTGATATCTCCCGCAGCCATGCGTGAAAAGTACGGACGGGACGACTTATCTCCTTTATTGTTTGCTGTCGGCGACGGCAATCATTCGTTGGCAACAGCCAAGACTTGTTATGAGGAAATCAAAGCGCAAATCGGCGACGCGGCCCTGACGCATCCGGCTCGCTATGCCATGTGCGAAGTGGTTAATCTCCATGACGAAGCATTGGATTTTGAACCGATTTATCGTGTTGTAAACGGTGTGAATCCACGTGAATTGCTGGCCGATTTCCGAAAATATGCAAACGGCTTGCAGGGCGGCGCCGCCGTGCAGCGGTTTACTGCCGTTGTCGGTAAAAGCCGTGAAGAAATCGCGGTCGATACCCCTGTGCTGCAATTACCCGTTGGGACACTGCAGACCTTCCTTGATGAATGGCTGCCGCTGCATGCGGAAGCCGCTGTGG
>DCGU01000099.1:0-244 GCA_002315325.1 Clostridiales bacterium UBA1770 | reverse complement strand
TTACATTCACGGCGATGACGCACTTTGCAAGCTTGCCGAAAAGGAAAATACCGTCGGCTTCCTGTTTGACGGTATGCGTAAGGAACAGTTGTTCTCCTCCGTTATGCAGGACGGCGTCCTGCCGCGTAAGACCTTTTCCATGGGACATGCGGCGGATAAACGCTATTGTCTTGAATGTAAAATGATTAAATAACGAAACAGGGCACCGAATTTCGGTGCCCTCAGACCACTGACAAAGCCTATT
>DCGU01000035.1 GCA_002315325.1 Clostridiales bacterium UBA1770 | reverse complement strand
GTCATGCCCGACACACCAAAAAAACCGGAACAAAGGTTTTTCCTCTGTTCCGGTTCCGTTGTATCCGGCGTTATCGCCGGGCTTCAGACAAGGTCACGGTCACAGAAGAATACGACAAAAGAGACGGATGATGAGCATCCGCCGCAGGAAGACGTAGATCGAAAATCGTTATGACGAACGAAATCAGTCATTGTCGTAATTCTCCCGTTGCCTTTTCGGCTTTAATAGAATGAAGTCATTTTACCACGAAGATGACACGGTGTCAAGTATAAATTGCAAAATTGTCGTTCTTTATCCGCCTTTTGGGCAAAAATGCGGCCCGCAGCACTGCATTTTTGCAGGGCTGCGGGCTACTTGCGTCAAAAATAACGGAGACGATTACAAGGTATTGTTTTCATTTTTGTTTTCTTCATTTACTCGGTTTGTCGATAAAAAGCGTTCTGGCACTTTGTATCCTATTTTTTGTAGAGCCATCGCATAGTCATGATTTTGAAGTCTCATTTCTGATAACCGATATTCTTCTTTGAGAAGGAGGACTGCCTCTTCTCTATGTAATAAATAACGAATTACATTGAACAAATACAAACCTAGTAATCCTAACCCGATTAATAAAGCAATAATCGAATGGTCAAAGTCATCAGAAAAATAAAAAATAAATGGAAGAATACTGCACATTCCATATGGCCATAACGGAATCAAGATACAATTAATCACCTTAACACCCCAAAGCGAGAAGTCCTTTAAAGCAAGTTCTTTCATATCTTTATCAACAAAGATTTTTGAACAAAATACACACTCTTTAAATGGTGACCCATAAAAATTTCTTTCATTTTTTGTTACACTTGAATATCTACTATATTCTTTTCCACAATGAGGGCATCGCTTTATTGTATATGTCATCCAATCACATTCTTTCTTTTTATAATAAATAATGACACACAATTTATTGTCATTACCATTTTATACTTTTATACTAACGGTTCCAGCGTGATGAGAATGCTGTCGCAGTTGCCCACGCGCAAATGCGCCCGACCGTCCTGTACCGGCACGTCAAACGGCTGCCCGTTCTTCCACCCGTGCAGCGTATAGGAACGGGCGGTATCGGCAATACCGAACGACAAATCGTATCCGCCCGGCACGCCGAGGCTCGGCAGTCCCGAGGGGTTGGAGGAGTCCGTAATCATCAACGCCTCGCCCCTGCCGCGGCGTTTTTTCATATAGCCGACAGTGGCAAAACCGGGCGTCGCCGCCGTTACGTCAACGAAGTTCCCCAGCGTAACCATCTTATCGCTGTCCTGCTGGTTGAAGGCGAGATGGACGGGATGCGTGGCCGTGACAAACTTCACCTCTTGCGTTGCATACTTGTTGTAGATGGGCGCCACGGCACGGATTTCGCGGTTGACTTTTTGCAGGCGGGCATATTGCGGCCCGATATTGCCGTTGTCATCGCTGACTTTATTGCACCACCAGCCGCCGGCCCAGCAGGCCCAGTTGATGACGGTCGCACCGAAGGACATACACAGTGAGGCCTGATGGCGCAGCTGCTCCACGCGCATGGAATACTCCGGTTGTTCGCTATTGACCTGCACGACCACCCACATTTCGCGGCCGTACGCACGGCATTTTTCGGCGACGGTGCGGATCTGCTCGTAAAAGTTACCGACGCCCCAGTCGTACATATAGTTGTCGAAGGAAACGTAGAGGAAGTCAAGTTCCTTGATAAACCGCTCGGTATACGCAGAATAGCGGGCCGTACCCAAATTGGTCAGGCGATTGAGACTCATGGGGTGCAGATTGATATAGGGCAATTTGTCCGGGAAAAGGCGGCGGGAAGCGTCCGCCAGTTTGCGGAACTGCGGGAAATCCAGTGCGTTGGGCTCGTCGCCCAAATCCATCGCCCACACGGCCGGCGAATCGACAAACGTCGGTGCCATCTCCTCGTATTTTTCAACCGTGTTGGTTTTGTGCAATAAGCCGGAGTTGTAATTGATACCGCCCCACCAGCCGGGATAGAAACTGACAATGGCACCCAAGCGGTGCTTTTCCAATAGCGTCAACAGGCGCGGGTTGTCGGCACAGGTGGTGATAAAATCAATGCCGCAATCTTTGACGGCCTTGACGTGTGCGTCCGTCCAGCAAGCTTCGGGAAAACAATAGGTGCCGATTTTCAGCGTGTTTTTTTGCAGCAGCAGGTTCTTCATTTTCATGATTGTTCTCCCCCTTTGCTTTCTTTTTTCTGCGCCGTAATAATGACGCACGTGGGACCGCATTCCACGTGGGTGTTGACGGCGACCCAAGCGTAGCCGCATCTTTCTTTGGGCTCCTCTGTAACGCCGTCACGATAAACGGTGTACTCGTACGCGTCGTCTTTTTCAAAATAGACCTTAAAATAATTATCCATACTTGCGGCGCAGCCCAGGCCCAGATGCGGGATGCCGGAGGGATTGGAAGCGTCGGTCACGAACAGCATACTGCCCTCCCCCACTTCTTTTTCACCGTACCCGACGAACGCCGCGCAATGGTCGTCGATACCGAGCGAGCGGAAGGGCCCGGCGTCAAACCCATACGTCGGCCGCAGTGAAAAGCCCTTAAAATGCGGCAGGTCGGTATGGCCCAACAAATAGGTTTGCTTTATGCGGTAGGCCATATATAGGGGCGAAATGGCATGCAAAAAGTCGTTTACGACGACCTGTGTAAAGTAAACGACTTTTTGCATGCCATTT
>DCGU01000094.1 GCA_002315325.1 Clostridiales bacterium UBA1770 | reverse complement strand
ATGCCGGAACCCAGCACGTCGCGCGCAACGGCGCCGTCTTCTTTGACGCCCATGCCGCGGATAATGTCGATGACAACGATGCCGAAGGCCAGGCCTGCGATGGCGTCCATCGTGCCGTACCCTTCAATGAAGCCGGAAAAGAGAGCGGCAGCCCCCGTGGTATAACCGTCGGCAGGCGTGACGGCGGCAATCGATGTTCCCGGGTGCAGCAGGGCGCTGATCACCAAAATCAGCAGGAAGACAAGGAATACGGGATTGATGATTTTACCGATCCACACGGTGATTTTGGCGGGAAACAGCGAGGCGGCAAGAACAACGGCAAAAAATACGGCCGAGAAGAGAAATAACGTCAAGGGTTCGTCGGCACCCTCGCCGAACAGGGGAAAAACGCCGGTGGTGAATGAAACCGTGGCGCAGCGCGGGATGGCAAAGAACGGTCCGATGGTCAGGTATAGGGCCATCGTGAAGAAGTAACCGTATCCTTTACCGACCTTGTTTGAAAGCGTCTGCAGCCCGTCGGAATGCGTGTTGCCGATGGCGGCAACACCGAGAATCGGTATGCCGACGGCCGTGAGTATAAAGCCGATGGCAGCAGGGATGATATTGGCACCGGCAAGTTGTCCCAAATGCACCGGGAAGATGAGATTCCCTGCGCCGAAGAACATACCGAACAGCGTCCCGGCAACGAGTATTTTTTGTTTAAGGGTCAATTTATACAATTCCATGGGGAAGGGGATCCTTTCATTTTTCTCTCGTCAATTATACCATGACGCTTGACGCAGGGAAAGCGAAAGGTTATAATAGTAATATGACAAAACGTAATAGATGCGTGCGGTGTACTTTGGGGAAATCCCAAGAGTCATTTCACGGCCGTCTATTCGTGCGTGTAAGGAGTTTATTGCAGTATGAAGACAATTAACGTGGAAAAATTGCGCACGCTGGTGGCAGAACACGCCGCCGCGCGCATTGCGGACGGTAAGCTTGGGTGCGCGGATATTTTGGTGAATCAAAACGGCAAATGCGTTTTTCACGAACGGTACGGGACAAAATCGGTCGGCGGGGAACCGCTGCCGGCTAATTCCGTTTTCCGTCTGGCATCCATGACCAAACCGATTACGGTGGCCGCCTTTATGCAGTTGTTCGACCAAAATCTCGTCGATTTGAAAGCCCCCGTATCGGATTATTTGCCCGGGTTCAAGGATTTGTACGTCGGTCGGTGGAACGAAGGAACAAAAAAGGTCGACGTGCTCCGCCCGGCACGCAATACCGTTCTCGTCTATAATCTGCTGTCCCACACGTCGGGTATCGGCAGTTACCCGCTGCAGATGGCGTATGACGGCGAAATGGCGTCTTTTGAAACGATTGCGCAGGCCGTTTCATACATACAGGATAAGCCGATTATGTTTGATCCCGGTCTGGATTATACCTACAGCGCCACGTTGGGATTCGATATTGCCGCCCGCATTTTGGAGGTCGTCACGGGTGAGGATTTTGCGTCCTATTTGGACAAACACCTGTTGGCGCCGCTCGGTATGACGGACACGACGTTTGCGCCGACACCGGCACAGTGGGCCCGCACCGTCGTGATGCACGGGCGTGACGCAGAGGGGCATTCGTTCAATGCCGACGGCGACCCCAGACTGAAAACCGACGTTTTCCCGGGATTCCCGCCTTCCCGCTGTGTCGCAGGCGGCGGCCTGGCTTCCACGGCGGAGGACTACAGTAAGTTTGCCGAAATGTTGCTGCACGGCGGCGTGGGGGCGGACGGTACCCGTGTGCTTTCCGAAGAGGCCGTAAAGCGGATTCGTACGCCGCACGTGGCGGAGCACGTGATGGGCAACCCGCCGCATCGTTGGGGTCTCGGTGTCCGCGTCATTACCAAACCGACCTACGAACACGGGCTCGGTATGGGCTGCTATGGTTGGTCCGGCGCCTTCGGGTCCCACTTCTGGGTTGACCCGGAAAACGGTATTACGGCCATTCATATGAAGAACAGTACTTATGACGGCGGTGCCGGCACGCAAACCGGCAACGAATTTGAGGATGACGTTACGGCGTCTTTGGAATGACCCAACGGTATGCGTCATCGATTTGACAGGAAAGGGGGAAAAACCGCGTGGACAGTAAAAAACTGGAAATATTGATGACAGCCGTTGATCTGGGCAGCTTTTCACGGGCTTCCGAGGTGGTTGGATACACCCAGTCGGGACTTACGCACTTGGTGGACAGTCTGGAACGCGAAATCGGCGTGCCGCTTGTTGTGCGCAGCCACAGCGGTATCGCCTTAACGCCGCAGGGGGAAAAACTGATGCCTGCCATTCGCGATTTCCTGCGTGCCAATGCCAACCTGGAAAACCAAATCAAGCAGATTGAGGAACAAAAAGGGGAAACCATTCGCATTGCGGCATACGCCAGTATTGCCATGCAGTGGATGCCGGAAATCCTGTATCGTTTCCGCCGCGTTTGCCCCGACGTCAACGTCGACCTGCGTATGGTCGACCACGCCCTGGAGCCCTACGAGCTTTTGGAGCAGGGAAAGACGGACGTCATCATTGCCAGCCGTCAAAAGTGTAAAAACTGCGGTTGGACACCATTGTACAACGAGCCGATGTATGCCATTCTTCCGCGCAATTATCCGATCGGGGACAAAACGACGTTCCCCCTGGAACAATTCGACGGCAGCGACTTTATTATGCCGTACGGCCGTTTTGATTTGGACGTCAACGCCGCATTGTCCAAAGTGGGGCTCCGCATGGACGTCAAACCTTCCCGCGTCGATGACGAAACCGTGATCCGTATGGTCAGCAAAGGGCTGGGCGTTTCCATGATGTCGGAATTGATGATTCGCGGCAACGTGGACGACGTGCTTTGCCTGCCGGTGGAACCGGCCGCCGTGCGGGAAATCGGCATGGGGATGCTGCCCGGGACGGAAGGCCGCGGCAGTATGGAAAAGTTGAAGGACTGTGTGCTTCAATTCATTAAAGAAAAGAAAGCAAACGTCAACAAAGCCGGATAAAAGGTGAATTAAGGTTCTTCACAAAATCATGTACC
>DCGU01000048.1:7101-10524 GCA_002315325.1 Clostridiales bacterium UBA1770 | reverse complement strand
CAAAAAAACTGACCGTATGGTCAGGATATCATTCCAAACCCATTGCGGGCAAGCCAAATGCCCAAGAGCCGGTGCATCGTGCGTCAATCATGCGGCTGCAAAAGCGCAACGACCTATATTTTACCAAAAAGGCCCCCGACTGTCAAGAAAAATGCTTTATCCGCGGCCGCAGACGACAAATACGGAACCTGCAGACACGCCGCCGGCATTTCAATGGCAGCGAAACGGCCTTTATCAGAAAAAAGCGGCGTCATCCCGTCGGATGACACCGCTTTCCTATTCGTTTATCATCAGTGATGAAACAATCTCATTCCTGTAAACGCCATCACCATGCCGTATTTGTCAGCGCATTCGATGACCAAATCATCGCGAATGGAGCCGCCCGGCTCGGCCACGTAGGACACGCCGCTCTTTTTGGCGCGTTCGATATTGTCGCTGAACGGGAAGAAGGCGTCGGAACCCAGCGATACACCGCTGATGGTGGACAGATACGCCTTGGCCTCGGCATCGGTCAAAGGTTCTGGCTGCTCTGTAAAATACTTCTGCCAATTGCCGTCGGCGCAAACGTCCTCTTCGTTTTTGTTGATATACCCGTCGATGACGTTGTCGCGGTCGGGACGGCCAAGCGTGGGCAGGAACGGCAGGTTTAACACCTTGTCGTATTGACGCAGGAACCAGGTATCGGCCTTGGAGCCGGCCAAACGCGTGCAATGCACGCGGGACTGCTGTCCGGCACCGACGCCGATGGCCTGCCCGTCATAGGCAAAGCAGACGCTGTTGGATTGGGTGTATTTCAGGGTGATTAAGGAAATAATCAGGTCGCGTACAGCCGACTCCGGCAGGTCTTTATTGTTGGTCACGACGTTGGCAAGCAGTGCGCGATTGATTTCAAAATTGTTTCTGCCCTGCTCGAACGTGATACCGAATACCTGCTTGCGTTCCACGGGATTCGGTACGTAGTTTTCATCGATTTTTACGATATTATAGCCGCCCTTGCGCTTGGTTTTGAGAATTTCCAGCGCTTCCGGTTCGTAACCGGGCGCAATAATGCCGTCGGAAACCTCACGTTTAATCATCTGCGCCGTGGTGACGTCGCATACGTCGGAGAGTGCCACCCAGTCGCCGAAAGAGCACATACGGTCAGTACCGCGGGCACGCGCATAGGCGCAGGCCAAGGGGGAGTCGTCCAGGCCGGCAATATCGTCGACGAAGCAGGCGCGTTTGAGTTTATCGGAAAGTTTCAGTCCCACAGCTGCAGACGTGGGCGACACGTGTTTGAAGGAAGCGACAGCGGGCAGCCCCAGCGCCGCCTTGAGTTCCTTCACCAGCTGCCAGGAGTTGAAAGCGTCCAGGAAATTGATATAGCCGGGCTTTCCGTTCAGGATCTCGATGGGCAGTTCGCTGCCGTCTTCCATCAAGATTTTGGCCGGCTTTTGGTTTGGGTTGCACCCGTATTTCAATTCAAATTCTTTCATTGTCGTTTGTTCCCCTTTACACAATTCTATTTATAGACATTTGTAAAAATCAAAAGTTTTTCGATTAATTTGTTTTACAATTGATTCACGTTTCTGTTAATCATACGGTTTTCTTGTTTTCTGGTTGCCAAATCGATATACCGCACGTAAAGCGAGATGCGGTTGTCTGCGTTGAGCCCATCCCACAGGTTTTGGATAAAGACGTCAATATCGTTCGGGATGGCGACACGTTCGGGCTCGCCCAGGAACGACGGCAAGGGATTGCCGTCACCGACGTAGGTATGGATAAAGTGGCCCAAACCTGCAACGGACGGATAGGCAAACGTATAGCGGGCGCAGGCACTGCCGGCCTCGTCGATACTTTTCAGAATGCTGATTTCGTACGTAAAATCCCCGCCCTCAAAGGTCAGCATACCGCTGATACGCGGGGTCAGGTTGGGTGCGTCCGGCTCAAAAGAGCGGGTTGCCAATGCCGCGGTAAAGGATTTCCCGTTTTGCAGCGCTTGATAAATCGTGTCGGTTTGGTCCCCGTTGGTGACGATGAGCTTGTTCTCATACTGCCGCATGGCGGGATAGATGATGAGCGACGGATCCTGCACCTTGGAGGCATCGTACGGCTGCGTGTACAGCGCACCGTCCTTTTCAACGAAAATGCGGTTGCGGCTGTTGGCACTGCGGCCCATGATAAAATAGGCGGTGACGGCCTTTTTGCCATCGGCGGTTTTCCCGATCACAAGACCGCGCCCGACGTAGGAGTTATCGCGAATCAGCTCGGCAATATCATTGACAGCGTATACGTTCATACTGTATCCTTTCGTTCCATAGTAAAATAAAATGGGCGCAGTAAAGCAAGGATGCCATACTGTGCCCAGACGGTCGACGTTATTGTTCCCTGCTCCCCGGCAGTACTCTGCCAATCCGTCAGTTACAGGAAACCCTGTTTTGTATTTGTGTAATATTATATATCATAAAACGACGATTTTGTCAATTCCTTGACTGAAAAACGCCGTTTTTTGCCGTTTTCAAACCCGCTTTACCGCGGAGTCTGTCGGCTGCCCAACGGCCTTAATGCGTCATTTTTTCCTGTTTGACCTTGTGATCAATGACGTGGCGGGACGCCAGTTCGCGATGCACGTCCTCGACAGTGATGCCCATCTGCACCATCAAAACCATAGCGTGGTAGGCGAGATCGGCCAATTCGTAAATCGTTTCCTTTTTATCGTCGGCCTTGCCGGCAATGATGACCTCAGTGCACTCTTCCCCGACCTTTTTCAGAATCTTATCGATGCCCTTTTCAAACAGGTAGGTCGTGTAGGAACCCTCGGGCTTTTCCTTCTTTCTGCCTTCCAGCAGTTCGTACAGGCCCTGCAGACTGAACTCGTGCAGTTCTTCACTCTGATACACCTCGTTGGTAAAGCAGCTGTCGGTACCCATATGGCAGGCGGGACCGTCCTTTTCCACGACGACGGTCAAGGCATCGTAATCGCAGTCGGCCGTGATGCTGACGACGTGCTGGTAGTTGCCGCTGGTCTCCCCTTTGAGCCACAGTTCCTGCCGGGACCGACTGTAAAAACAGGTCAAGCCCTTTTCCATCGTAATCTGCAGGGACTCGCGGTTCATATACGCCACCGTCAGCACCTTTTTGCTGACAGAATCCACCACAACGGCGGGGATTAAGCCGTTTTCGTCAAATTTGAGCTGATCGATATTGAAATTAGCCATTTTCAAGTAACCTCACGTTAATATTGTTCTTGCGCAGTTCGCGTTTTAAATCGGGAATGGTAACTTCGCCAAAGTGGAAAATCGAGGCCGCCAGGCCGGCATCCACCGTGGGCAGTTTTTGGAACAGATCGACGAAATCCTGCACGCCGCCGGCACCGCCGGACGCGATGACGGGCACGTTGACCGCTGCCAGTACCTGCTCCAGCATTTCGATATCGAAATGCTG
>DCGU01000048.1:0-6981 GCA_002315325.1 Clostridiales bacterium UBA1770 | reverse complement strand
CTTGGCAAAGACGCGGAAGACACCGTCCACGCGCTTGACGTCGGCGGAAATGACGACACACTGGTTGCCGTAGCGTTTGGCCGCATCGCGAATGAGATAGGGATTTTTGATGGCGCCGGAATTGACGCNNCGCTGACCTTATCGGCACCGCATTTTAACACCCGATCAAAATCCTCCACGGTGTTGATACCGCCGCCGACGGTCAGGGGGATAAAGATTTTCGACGCCGCTTCGGTCAAAATATCGGTAAAGAGTTTTCTGCCCTCCACCGATGCGGTGATGTCGTAAAAGACCAATTCGTCGGCACCGCTGTTCGAGTAATATTCGGCCAGCGTGACAGGCGAGGAAACGTCGTGTACACCCAGGAAATTGACGCCCTTCACCACACGTCCGTCACGGACGTCCAGGCAGGGGATGATACGTTTGGTAATCATTTTGCCACCTCGATTGCCTTTTTCAAATCTATCTCACCGGTGTAGTACGCTTTACCGATAATGGCACCGTAGAGGTTCATTGCGGCTAGCTTTTTGACGTCGTCCAACGTGGAGACGCCGCCCGATGCGGTGATTTGCAGGTCATACTTTTGCGAAAGCGACGCATAGAGTTCCAGGTTGGTGCCGTTCATGGCGCCGTCCTTGGAAATATCGGTGCAAATCACGGTTTTGACACCGATACTTTGCAGGTTATCCAAAAAATCGTACAGGGTTACGGCGGATTTTTCCACCCACCCCTTAATGGCAATCATACCGTCGCGTACGTCGGCACCGACGGCGATTTTATCACCGTACTTTGCCACGGCTTCTTTTAAGAAAGCGGGGTTTTCCACGGCGGCCGTGCCCAAAATCACACGGTTGACGCCGAGGGATATATATTTATCCACGGTGGCAAGGTCGCGGATGCCGCCGCCGATTTCGGTGAAAAGGCCCGTGTTTTTGACGATGGCCTCTACGACGTCGGCATTGGGCGTGGCACCGAGTTTGGCACCTTCCAGGTCGACCAAATGCACGGCAGAAGCACCCGCCCGCTCAAAATCTTTCGCCACGGACAGCGGGTTATCGCTGTACACCGTCATCTGCGCGTAATCGCCCTTATACAGGCGAACGGCCTTTTTTTCATATAAATCAATGGCAGGAAACAGAATCATTTTTTGCCCTCACAAAACGCTTTTAAAATGGACAGGCCGACGGCGCCGCTCTTTTCCGGGTGGAACTGGCAGCCCATAACGTTGTCCTTTTGCACCATGGCTGTGATTTCACGGCCGTACTCGGCCGTGGCAACCAGGGATTCTTCACACCCCTGTGCAAAGAAGGAATGCACGAAATAGACGCAGTCCCCTTCCCGCACGTCACGCAAAAGATGGCTTTTTTTGTGAAAATGCAAAGCATTCCAGCCGATATGCGGTATTTTTAGGTCGGCGGGGATTTTACCCTCCATGCCGACGATCTCCCCCCTGAGCAATCCGAGCCCTGCGTGTTCGCCGTACTCGAAACTCTTTTCGAACAGCATCTGCATACCGAGGCATATGCCCATAAGGTCTTTTCCCTTTTGGGCCTGTTCGATAATGACGCGGTCCAGGCCCGTCGCGCGCAATTTATCGGCGGCATCGCCGAAAGCGCCGACGCCCGGTAAAATGATTTTATCAGCTGCACGAATCACGTCGGCGTCACCCGTGACGACCGCATCGGCACCGATCATTTTGAGCGAGGAGCAAAGGGAGAAGAGATTGCCGACGCCGTAATCAACGATAGCAATCATTAAAGCACACCTTTCGTGGAAGGAATTTCATCGGCAAAGGCCGGGTCGACGGCGACGGCGCGGCGCAGCGTTCTGGCTACGGATTTGAAGACGCCCTCAATGATATGGTGGCTGTTGGTACCATCCATCAAACGGATATGGAGTGCCAAACCTGCCTCACGGGTAAAGCCCTGCCAGAATTCCTCGCAGAGTTCGGTATCGAAATCGCCCACTTTCTGTGCGGGAATCTCCACGTTGTAGCGCAAAACGCTGCGGCCGGAAATATCCACGGCGGACAGCACCAGCGTTTCGTCCATGGGGAGGTAGGTGTCGGCGTAGCGTTCGATGCCGCGCTTATCGCCAAGGGCCTGTTTGAAGGCCTGCCCCAATGCGATGGCAATATCCTCCGTCGTGTGGTGATAATCCACGTTGACGTCGCCCACGCACTTGACGGTCAAATCGAATTTGCCGTGCTTGGCAAACAGCGTTAACATATGATCCAGAAAACCGCAGCCGGTGTTAATGGTCGAAAGTCCCCGTCCGTCCAGTTCCAACGACAGGGCGATATCCGTCTCTCCGGTTTTTCTTTTCAATTCGGCATTTCTCATTTGCGCATTTCTCCTTTAATCTCGGCGATTTTGTCCATCAGGAACTGCATTTGTTCCATGGTGCCGATGGTAATACGGTTATACTCTTTGATGCGTTCCTTGGTAAAGTGGCGGACGAGGACGCCCTTGGCTTTGAGTGCCAGATACAGCGACTCCCCATCGATATCCCGGGATTTGGCAAAAACGAAATTGGCCTTGGACGGGATGACCTCAAAGCCCAGTTTTTCCAGCGCCTGCACCGTCCACGTGCGATTTTCCATAATGATTTTACAGTTGGCGGTGTAATAGGCCTGTTCCTGCAGGGCGGCAGCGCCGGCGGCGCAGGTAAGTCTGTCCACGTTGTAGGGATTGGTGGAATATTTAACGGTATTGACGTCGGCAATCAATGCGGGGTTGGCGATGCCGAAGCCCAAACGAACGCCCGCCATGGAACGGGATTTGGAGAAGGTGCCCGTGACGAACAGGTTGTCGTACTTTTTCACCAGCGGCACGGCGCTCTCACCGCCGAAATCGATATACGCCTCGTCGACAATCACGACGTTGTTCGGATTGGATTTGACGATGGCCTCGATATCCGACAGCGGCAGGCACTTACCCGTGGGGGCGTTGGGGTTGGCAATGACCACGGTTTTGTTAACGCCGATATAATCCTGCACGTTTATGGAAAAATCGGCGGTCAGGGGTACTTCCGTATAAGGAATGTGGTTGATATCGGCAAAAACGGGATAAAAACCGTAAGTGATATCCGGGAAAATCAGGGGGCTCTTTTCATCGGCGAACGCCATGAATGCGAAATTGAGCGTCTCGTCGGAGCCGTTATTCATAATAATCCATGCAGGGTCAACGTCGTACACACGGGCCATCTCGGCACGCAGGGCGACGCATTCCGGGTCGGAATACAGTTGGAGCTTTTCCACCTCGGCAGACACGGCCTTCAGCACGCCGGGCGAGGGCGGAAAGGGCGACTCGTTGGTGTTGAGCTTGACGTACTTTTTGTCCTGCGGCTGCTCACCGGGAACGTAAGGGACCAAACTCGATAATCTATCGGTAAAAAAGCGGCTCATTTCTCTTCAAAGCGGACCGTCGCGCTCTTGGCGTGGCCGTCCAGGCCCTCCTTGTTGGCAAAATAGGCAACCTTATCGGCAACCTTCTCCAGCGCCTCGGCGGAGAAATAGGTGTACTGGGATTTTTTGACGAAGTCGTCGACCGACAGGGGTGACGAGAAGCGGGCGGTACCGCTTGTCGGCAGCGTGTGGTTGGGACCGGCGAAGTAGTCGCCCAGTGCCTCGGGGCAATTCTTGCCCATAAAGATGGAGCCGGCGTGTTTCACCTTATCCAAATAATCGAAGGGGTTATCCACGCAAAGTTCCAGGTGCTCGGGGGCCAGTTCGTTGGCAATCTCGATGGCTTTTAACAAATCGTTCTCGGCCACGATGATTTTACCGTTGTTATCAATGGAAGCGCGGGCAATCTCGGCACGGGGCAGCTGCGGGATCTGTTCCTCCAAACTCTGTGCCACTTTGGCGGCGAAATCGGCACTGTCGGTGACCAATACGGCACTGGCGTTTTTATCGTGTTCGGCCTGAGACAGCATATCCGCGGCAATGACGCGCGGGCTGTTGGTAGCATCGGCGACAACCAGAATTTCGCTGGGGCCGGCAATCATATCGATGGATACGCGGCCGAACACCTGCTTTTTGGCCTCGGCGACGAAGGCGTTGCCGGGACCGACGATTTTGTCCACTTGGGGAATGCTTTCGGTGCCGTATGCCAGGGCAGCAACGGCCTGCGCACCGCCGACCTTATAGATTTTGTCCACGCCGGCAATCTTGGCGGCCGTTAAGATGACGGGGTTGATTTTACCGTCGGCCTTGGGCGGGGAAACCATCACGATTTGTTCGCAGCCGGCGATTTTGGCGGGAATGGAGTCCATGAGCACGGTGGAGGGATAGGCAGCCGTACCGCCCGGCACGTAGAGACCGACCTTTTCAATCGGCATGACCTTCTGTCCCATGACAACACCGTCTTTATTGATGATAAAACTGTTGCGCTTTTGTTTTTCGTGGAAGGCGCGGATGTTCTCGGCTGCCTCCCGCAAAATCTCGATAAACTCGGCGGGGACGCTTGCAAATGCCTCGTCGATTTCGGCCTCGGTCACTTCGAATGCCGTGAGTTTGGCCTTATCGAACTTTTCGGAATATTCGAACAGCGCTTTATCGCCGTTCTTTTTGACGTTGTCAATGATGTCGGCAACGATATCCGCCACGTTGGCAGTGGGGTTTACACGGGCGAAAATTTCGTCACTTGAAACCTCACCGTATTTGTATATCTTAATCATCGTTTTTTACCTGTTCTTTCATCGCATCGGCGATTTTTTCAATTTGTTTCCCTTTGAACTTGAAGCTGACCTTATTGGCAATGAGGCGGGCACTGATAGGCAAAATCGTTGCCTTGACCTCCAGATTGTTTTCCTTGAGCGTGCTGCCGGTCTCGACGATATCGACGATGACGTCGGACAGGCCCAAAATGGGTGCCAGTTCGATGGAGCCGTTAAGCTTGATAATATCGATATCCC
Organism: Clostridiales bacterium UBA1770; assembly: GCA_002315325.1. Lineage (GTDB taxonomy): Bacteria > Bacillota > Clostridia > Oscillospirales > CAG-272 > UBA1770. The sequence goes on along the minus strand of DCGU01000048.1, from coordinate 2,064 downwards.
GGCCCTGTTTGGCGTAATAGTCCGATGCGATGGAAGTAAACTTGGTGGCCACTTTCAACACGCTGACGTCGCGGTCGTCAAATTCCTTTTTGGCGGCGACGCACATACGGCATTTGCCGATATTCAGGTCGAGCAGTTCGTACACGTTGGGTTTGTATTCCAAAAGGATATCCTTGCCGGCCACGCCGATATCGGCGGCGCCGCGTTCGACGTAAATGGATACGTCACTGGGTTTGACCCAGAAGAAACGGATGCCTTTCTCCTCATTTTCAAAAACCAGTTTGCGGTTGATTTCCTTGATGGCGGGACAATCGTAACCGGCGGCCTCGAACATTTCGTACACCTTTTCACCGAGGCGCCCCTTTGGCAATGCGATATTCAGCATTTCGTCCCCTCCCCTCTTAAATCAAGCGTTTCTTTACAGCGCAGATTTTCCGGTACGGCCTTTTGCGCGCTGACAGACATGCCCAGCGCAATCAAAGCATTCACCTTTCGCGCCAGCGTAGCCACGTCAACGTTTTCGTCATACAACAACAGCAGGTCGACGTCGGTCTTGGCGTTCTCGCGCGACAAATCCTCGAGCCGGTCGAAGTAAATGGCAAACCCGACAGCGCCGGACGTACGATTCATCTTTTTCATCAGGTTGTCGTACTGGCCGCCGGCCAAAACACCGCGCGGGACACCGTCGACAAACCCCTTGAAGACGAATCCATTATAGTAATTCATATCGTTGACAACGGAAAAATCAAACTTGATTTTTTCGGCGTAGGGCGAGTTGTCCAACAGGGCGGACAATGCAGCCAAGGCGTCGATTTGGGGGCAGGAAAACTTTTCCCGCAGGGCCTGCAGCACGCCGTTGCGCTCGCCATACGTGGTAATCAGGGAGGCAATCTTTTCGGCATCGGCATCGCTCACGCCGAAGGACAAACATACCTTTTTGAGATCGTGGCAGTTCTTCTCGGCAATGCAGGCGATGACCTGCTGCACGAATGCAACGTCGTCACATACCGCGGTAACGACCTGTTTGACAAGGTCCAGGTTGCTGATTTCCAGGCAAAAGTCATTTGTCACAACGGACAGGCTGCCGGCTGCCAGCGAAATCGCTTCATAAATATCGTACACGTCGATGTCGCCGATGCACTCCAGGCCGTTTTGCATAATTTCCTTAAAATGATGCGTGCTTTCGGAAACGCGGTAGACGTTTTCACTGTAATAGACCTTTTGCTTGACGCCGGGCACGTCCTCACCGTTTTTGATGATGGAAAGCGTGACGTCGGGTTTGAGCGCCATCATTTTACCGTTGGTATCACTGAAGGCGATAACACGATCGCTGACCAAAAAGTCCTTGTTACGGACGTACAATTCGTATTCTTCAAACTTTCCCATCTTGTAGGGCTGATAGCCGAACTTTTGATAGAGGGAACGCAGGCGGAACGTGCATTTTTCCGCAAAATTCAACAGGGTCTCATCCATTTTATTTATCTCCCAAACGTTCAATCATCATTTTATAGCCGCCGGCACCGTATTCGTAACATTTGGAAACACGGCTGATGGTGGCAGTGCTGGCACCGGTCTGCTGGCTGATGGCCTGGTAACTGGTCTTCTTGGCCAACAGCAAGGCAACGGACAACCGCTGCGACATATCCAAAACTTCCTTTATCGTACACAAATCGTCCAAGAATTGATAGACGTCTTCCCGCGTCTGCAGGGCCAAGAGCGCCTCACACAATTGATCTGTCGATGCATTATGCCAATCCATACCTGTATCTTTACCTCCGCATATTGAAAATAACGCGTTCGTTTTTCACTTTATCGCTTTATCACTTTAATACGCTAAATTGTACAACTTTTCACCCCATTTGTCAATAGCTAAAATACAATTTTTTATATATCTTTTATAAGCGGCAAAAAAGTGTCAACACGTTCGCGTTCGGTATCGGCACAGCACTTCATTTCCTTGACATTGGAAGCAGAGTATTTTATAATAAGGTAAATAAAACGATTATTCGAGGTATCCTTTTATGGCATCCCGTATTTATCGGGACTTTGTCAATATTTTAAACG
>DCGU01000037.1:1000-7326 GCA_002315325.1 Clostridiales bacterium UBA1770 | reverse complement strand
ATATGATGACGCGCCCCGGCAAAAAACTCACCTTTATGGGCAGTGAAATCGGGCAGTTCCGCGAATGGGACTATGCCGGTCAGGTCGAATGGTTCCTAACCAAGTATCCGTCGCACGACGGATTGAAGCGGTTTTGGGCGGACCTCGGCCACTTCTATCTGTCGCATCAACAATTGTGGCAGATTGACGACGGTTGGTCCGGTTTTCAATGGATTGACGTGACGGATAAAAACCGCAGTATCTTGGCCTACCGCAGAATCGATACCGACGGCCGTGAACTGCTTGTTTGTCTGAACTTTGCGGCACAGGCCTATCCGGAATACCGCATGGGCGTGCCGGCCGACGGCGAATGGCGCGAAATCTTTACCTCGGAGGTGCCCGATTACGGCGGCAGCGGCGTGCTCAACGGCACGAAGACGGCCGAGGCAGAACCCTGTCACGATATGAATCAGTCCATCGTATTCCACCTGGCGCCGCTGGCAGCGACCGTATGGGAATACGTCGGCCCGTCCCCCAAGAAACCCGTGAAGAAAACGCCCGCAAAGAAAGTACCTGCCAAAAAAGCCGGTGTACAACGTGAGAAAACGAAATAAATAACCATTTCATACATTTGTAAGGAGGACCCACTATGTTCGGCAAAAAAGAATGTGTCGCCATGCTATTGGCCGGCGGACAGGGAAGCCGCTTGTACGCATTGACGCGTAAAACGGCCAAACCGGCCGTCGCTTTCGGCGGCAAGTACCGCATTATCGATTTCCCGCTTTCCAACTGTATCAATTCCGGTATCGATTCCGTCGGTGTACTGACACAGTATCAGCCGTTGGAACTCAACGACTATATCGGTAACGGTTTGCCGTGGGACCTTGACCGTATCTACGGCGGCGTTAAAATCCTGCCGCCCTATCAGGGGCACGACGGTGCCGACTGGTACCGCGGTACAGCCAACGCCATTTACCAAAATATGGAATTCATCGAGCAGTACGACCCCGAATACGTCCTGATTTTGTCCGGTGACCATATTTATCAAATGGATTATGCCGCCATGCTGGACTACCATAAGGAAAAAGGGGCAGCCTGCACGATTGCCGTGCTGGAGGTTCCGCTGTCCGAGGCAAGCCGCTTCGGTATTATGAGTGCCTATGACGACGGTACCATTTATAAGTTTACCGAAAAGCCGAAGAACCCGGACAGCACCAAGGCAAGTATGGGTATCTACATCTTTACCAAGGATAAGCTGTTTGACTATTTGCGTGCCGATGCCGAAAATCCCGATTCGTCATATGATTTCGGTAAAAATATCATCCCCGATATGTTGGCCGCCGGCGAGAAGATGATGGCGTATCCTTTCAAGGGTTATTGGAAGGACGTCGGTACCATTGCATCGCTGTGGGAAGCCAATATGGATTTGCTCGGCGAAAAACCGGTGCTGTCTTTGGCCAATCAAAATTGGCGTATTTATTCCCGCCACATGGCATCTGCCCCGCAGTTTATCGGCCTGAATGCGCAGGTGGAAAACAGCTCCATTGCCGAGGGCTGCGTGGTGGAGGGTACGGTGATTCACAGCGTACTCGGCCGCGGTGTGAAGGTTGCACGCGGTGCTGTCGTTGCGGACAGTGTGCTGCTGGCGAACGTCACGGTGGAAGAAGGCGCCAAGGTAGAGTATTCGATTCTTGCCGAGAACGTCAACGTCGGTAAAGGTGCCGTTGTCGGCAGCAACGCCGACCGCGGAGCCGGTATTACGTTGATCGGCCGCGATTATGCGGTTGCACCGAACGAAACCGTCAAGCCCGGTGCTATGCTGGAAAAGAAGTGAGGGGGACGCGATGATGACTATTGCCGGTATTATTTTTGCAAACGTAGACGATTATAAGCTGCCCGAACTCGCGCAGCGCCGCGCCATTTCCAGCGTGCCGTTCGGCGGCCGCTTCCGTTTGATCGATTTTGCCCTGTCCAATATGGTGAACTCCGGGATCAGCAGTGTGGGATTGATTACCAATGCCAATTACCAGTCACTCGTCGACCATATCGGCGGCGGTAAGGACTGGGATTTGGCACGACGTTCCGGCGGTTTGCGTATTTTGCCGCCTATGGCGACAACGGGGGCAAGCTCGCATGCCATGCCGACGCGACTCGGTGCTCTGGTGGACAATATCGAGTTTGTCCGCCGCCGCAACGAGGATTATTTTGTGCTGGTGGACGGCAACTGCGTCTGCAATATGGACTATGAAGAAATGGTCAAATATCACGCCGCTTCCGGCAATGACGTGACGATTGTTACGCACCCCGTGCGCGAACCGTCCCACGAACCGGGACTGAGCGGCTCGTACGTGATTGAAACGGATGCGGCAGGCCGCGTGACGGATATCACCGATTATCAGGGTGAGCAATGTCCCCTGCAGATTTCCTGCCAGATTATGATTTTGTCCCGCCAGATGCTTTTGACGATGCTCGCACGCGCGACGGCGCACGGGCTTAAAGGCCTGTACCGCGATTTACTGCGGCCGCAGCTGCATACACTGCGCATCGGGGCTCTGCTGTACGAAGGGTATTTTGCCCATTTCAATTCCTTGCCGGAATATTTTGCCGGTTCGATGGCGCTGCTGCGGCCCGAAGTCCGCGCGGCACTGTTCGAGGTCAAGAACCGTCCGATTTTGACCAAGGTCCGCAATATGCCCCCCACGTTGTACGGGGAAAAGGCATCTGTCAAGGGGGCCTTGGTGGCTGACGGCTGTCAGATTGACGGTGTGGTGGAAAACTGCATTTTGTTCCGCGGTGTGCACGTCGGTGCGGGTGCTGTGGTACGTAATTCCGTCTTGATGCAGGACACCTACGTCGGTGCCGGTGCGCAGCTCAATTGCGTTGTGACCGATAAAAACGTCGTCATTCGCGACAACCGCCTGCTCTCGGGCCACGAGTCCATGCCGTTCTTCATCTGTAAGAACCAAATCGTGTAATCACGCAAAAATAAATTCAACTTGAACCGCCTGTGGCGGTATGGGGATTATTATGGGAGAAAAGAAAAAGATATTATTCGTCGGTGCCGAAGTGCTGCCGTTTGCCGCGACCGGGGGTTTGGGTGACGTGATGGGTTCACTGCCTGCCGCCATACAGGCCGCGTCGGGCGGGGATTGCGACGTGCGTGTCGCTCTGCCGCTCTACGCCTCCATCAAAGAGGAATGGCGTGCACAAATGAGCGACCCTGTCGTGTTCTACGTGGACCTCGGCTGGCGTCACCAGTATTGCGGTGTGCGGTCACTGGTCAAGGACGGTGTGACGTATTATTTTATCGATAACGAACAGTACTTTAAACGGGACGCCCTGTACGGGGAGTACGACGACGGCGAGCGCTTTGCTTATTTCTGCCGTGCCGTGCTGGAAATGATGCCGCACGTCGACTTTTTCCCGGACGTGTTGCACGCGCACGACTGGCAGGCAGCGTTGACCATCGTCTATCTGAATCATATCTATCGGCAAAGAACGGGGTACGGCTATATGCGTACCGTGTTCACAATCCATAACATTGAATACCAGGGCAAATACAGTATGGACCTGTTGGAAGATCTGTACGGCCTGCCCGGCAGCGCCTACCACGATATGCAGTACGACGGCTGCATGAACCTGATGAAGGGCGCTATCGTCTGTGCCGACCGCGTCACCACGGTCAGCCCCCGATATGCCCGCGAAATTCTGACGCCGACGTATTCCCACGGTTTGTGGCACGTGCTGCTGGCCAACCAGAATAAGCTTTCCGGCATACTCAACGGGATTGACTACGTGTACTACGACCCTTTCAAGGACCCCGTTCTGGCGGCCCATTATTCCGAACGTTCCATCCCCAACAAGCTCAAAAACAAGATTGCCCTGCAGGCCGACCTTGGACTGCCGCAGGATAAGGACGTACCGATGATGGCGATTATTTCCCGCTTGGCAGGGCACAAAGGCCTGGACCTGGTGCGTGAAATGATGGAAAATTTGGTTGCAAACGATAACGTGCAGCTGGTGGTACTCGGCAAGGGTGAATCTGCTTTCGAGGATTTCTTCCGTTATTTGGAATCGAAATACAATAACAAGGTTCGTGCCCTCATTCAATATGACAGGGATTTGGCACGCAAGGTTTACGCGGCCGCCGATATCTTCATTATGCCCTCCAAGAGCGAGCCCTGCGGCCTGTCGCAGATGATTGCCTCCCGTTACGGCGCCATTCCCGTGGTGCGTGAAACGGGCGGTTTGTACGACTCCATCAAGGGGTATTGGGAGGATGAAAACGGGGAACTCCGCGGTAACGGCTTTACGTTTGCCAACTACGTGTCCGACGAACTGGCCGAGCGTACCCGTGCGGCCATAGCCCTGTGGCGAGACGTGGACCGCCGCAAAAAGCTGGTACAGAAAATAATGACTACTGATTTTTCATGGAATTCATCGGCTTCCAATTACATTGAACTCTATCAAGGATTATAAAGGTATAAGCAAAAAAGGAACTGCCGCGCGGCAGTTCCTTTTTTGTGAAACGAGTGGATTATTTGTAAATTAATAGATTTCAATTAAATCTTTTACGGATTTAGTAAAGTTGTAGATCGTGCCGTCGGGTTTGACGCAGATCATATCCTCGATACGGCAGCCGTATTTGCCCTCCAGGTAAATGCCGGGCTCCACGGTGACGACGTGGCCTCTTGTCAACAGGCTGTCCATGGGAGCGGAGGGGGAGAAGCGGGGTGCTTCGTGAATGAGCAGGCCCACGCCGTGACCCAAACCGTGACCGAAGCAACCGTGATAGCCGGCATTCTCAATCAGGTCGCGGGCAACTTGGTCCACGTAATGGCAGGAGATGCCTTCCTTCAATACGTCAAGGGCGGCCTGCTGTGCAGCCTTAACCGTGTTGTAAACTTTTTTCACGTCTTCGTCGGCTTTACCGATGACAATGGTGCGGGTCATATCGGAATTGTAACCGTCCACGCGGGCACCGAAGTCCATGGTGAGGAAGCCCTTTTCCAATTTGACGGGACGGGGCACGCCGTGCGGGCGGGAGGAAGCGGTGCCGGATACGGCGATGGTTTGGAAGGCCTCGGCCTCGGCACCGTGGGAACGCATATAGAATTCCAGTTCCAGCGCGACGTCGATTTCCGTCATATCGGGTTTAATCGTCTTGACGATGTGCGCAAAGGCCGCGTCGGTAATCTTTTGCGCGTCGTCCATCAGTTTCAATTCTTCGTCGTCCTTGAACAGGCGCAGTTTTTCACAAATGGCGGAAGCACCGCCGGCCAGATTGAAATCGGGCATGATTTTCTTAAAGGTATCGAATGCGGACAGGGACAGGTCGTTTTCCTCGACCAATACCTCTTTGGCACCGATGCCCTTGAGGTCTGCATAAATGGATTTCAGCATGCCGCCCTGCGGAATGGAAACCTCAAAGCCGGTACCGGCACAGGCGGCGCGGGCAGCCTCGGTGTAGCGGAAGTCGGTGACGAGCCATGCGCGCTCACGGGCCACGACGACGTAACCGTCCTGGAAATCAAAGGCGGAAAGATACCGCTGATTGATACCGGAATTGATGATGGCGGCATCGGCACCGGCGGCTTTCAGCGCGTCCTGAAACTTTTGTAAATGTGTCATATAACTCTCCTTTTGAGTGCCGCCGATCAGCGAACGCTCTGATAATATTTTTTCATGGTCAGCGCGTCTTCGGCCTGTGTGCCGGCGGACTCGCAAATAAACGTGGGACAAAGGTTTTCGCGGGCAACCGCTTCCATCAGCGGTTCGAAGGCGGGACCGTAGACCGTATCCTCAAACGTGAGGTGCTTTTTCTCTCCGGCACCCGTGTATTCAATCTTGGAAAAGTGGCAATGCATATATTTGGCGTAATCGTCACCGAGTTCGGTGGCGATGCGGTCAAAGACGCGGCGGTAGCTGTCGGCATCCGGGAAGCAGCCGTTCTCCCGCGCATTCAGGTGACCGAAGTCCACCACGGGCGCGTACCGCTTGCTGACCTTGCATTGCTCAATGACCTCTTCCAGCGTGCCGAGCTGGTTCAGTTTTCCCATGGTCTCGATGCCCATTTGAATGCCGGCGTAAGCATCGCCGATTTCCTGCAGCACTGCTTCCAGCGTATCGCAGGACAGGCGCATGGCCTCGCGGCGGTCAATCTTGCCGGCACTGCCGCTGTGAATGACGATGGTTTCGGCGCCCAACAGTTCGGCGGCACGCAAGGACTGCGTGATATAGCCGACGCTTTTCAACCGCGTTTCGGGATCGACGCCGGACAGGGAAATGAAATACGGGGCGTGTAATGACATCCGTACGCCGGCAGCGGCTGCCGCCGCGCCGATTTG
>DCGU01000037.1:421-958 GCA_002315325.1 Clostridiales bacterium UBA1770 | reverse complement strand
CGCGTCCTGCCTCGAATTCATAGGCGTCCAGGTCTTTGGATTTCACCCAGGCAGGTGCCTGCAGGGTGGATTTGTTGCGCTCGGCGTAGAACCAGTCGCCGTTGCCGCCCGGCCCGAAAAAGGCAGTGTCGCGTTTGTTTTCCGTAATGCTCACGGTTATTGCCTCCAAATGGTAAAGTTCGTGCAGGTTTGTACTTCGTCCCCTGCGTGCAGTTTGCGGTAGCGTCGAATGACGGGCCGCTCCAAAAGCCGCTTGGCTTTGAAAAAGAGATTGGTCTTATCCTTGATCGGCGGGACAATCAGGGCGCGCAGCCCCATGCGTTTGCCCGCATAGGCATCGGTTAACAGCTGATCGCCGAGAATGGCGGCTTGCGACGGCTCTGCGTGCAGAGCGTCCAATGCGCGGCGTACGGCTTTTCTGCCGGGTTTGCCCGCCTTGTACCAATACGGCAACCCGAGCGTCCGGTTGAACAGTTCCACCCGCGCACGGTTGTTGTTGGAAACAAAGGCAAGGGCAACGCCCGCCGCCTTCATTTC
>DCGU01000037.1:249-385 GCA_002315325.1 Clostridiales bacterium UBA1770 | reverse complement strand
TCGTCCGGTTCGGCGACTTCGTACGGGGCAAAGGTATTGTCGATGTCCATCAGCAGGGCACTGACGCCGATTTCTTTTAGATACGCCGGCGTGACGTCACGGTAGGTGTTGAACATTTTGTCCGGGATGAGGTTTT
>DCGU01000037.1:0-232 GCA_002315325.1 Clostridiales bacterium UBA1770 | reverse complement strand
TACACGGCCGACGCTCCTTTGCTTTTATAATAACGAATACGTGCGAATCAGTAACGTAAATGAACAATACGTGATACACTATACAGTATATCACGCAGGCCTTTTCTTTGCAATAGAGAAAAATCTGTAAAAATATCTTGACAAAAAATAACGCTTGTGGTATCATATTTAAGCATTTCACGGAAATGCGGTGTTATTTCCATGCGAGTGTAGCTCAATGGTAGAGTTCCAG
>DCGU01000017.1 GCA_002315325.1 Clostridiales bacterium UBA1770 | reverse complement strand
CGTATCAACTGCACTGCAGGACACGCCGTACCCTTCGCGGTCACGGCTGGGAATATAATACCCGACGTCCCCGCCGAGAGACGTCAAAAACAAATACAATAACGTAACGGACGTCACGCCGTCCACGTCGTAGTCGCCGTAAATGGCGATTTTTTCGCCGTTTTTTAAGGCGGCAAGAATGCGGTCCACTGCCCGTGCCATATCCTGCATCAGGAAGGGATCGTACAGCGATGCCATATCGTTGCGAAGGAAAGATTTCACGTCGGCAGACGATTGACAATGACGGTTGTAATACAAACGTGCCGTCACCTCGGAAACACCGCACTCATCGGCCATTTGACACACCAAACGGTCGGCCTGCGCGTCGTTTTGCGGGTACAGGACGTTCCATCTTTTTTCTGAAATTACTTTTTCCATGAAGCTTAAATCCTTTTCATCATTTGACAAAGCACCGGTACGTCTGCTACACGGCGTTTGTTNNCTCATCTATTTCACAATATGAAATAACTTAATTAATCTTGGTTTTTCGCCGGCAAATACCGCGAAAAGACAGCTTCCGCCACACGTAAGCCGTCCACGGCAGAGCTTGTAATACCGCCGGCATAACCGGCCCCCTCGCCGCATGGATAAATACGCCCGTTCCCGACAGCCGTGAAATCATCGCCGCGTCGAATCCGCACGGGAGACGACGTTCTGGTTTCCGGCGCTGTCAGCAAAGCGTGCGGTGCATCAAATCCGCGGATTTGACGTCCGAACGAGTGAAGGGCGTATGCAAGCCCGTCCCCGACAGCCGTCGGAAACAACGTGCGAAGATCGGTCGGTACAACCAATCCGTTTTGCATATACGTTGACGCAACGACGTCGGACAAAACCGGCTTTGACGCGGCCAAAAAACTGCCGCAGGTTTGTGCCGGCGCGTAATACCCTTGACCGCCCGCGTCAAACGCTGCCCTTTCGATGCGGCGCTGATACGCAAGCGCACCGAGTGCTGCGCTCCCCTCGAGCGTTTCAAAATCCGAAACGGGAACCGACACGACAACGGCAGAGTTGGCATTTTTGCCGTCACGGGCACGGTAACTCATCCCGTTGACAACGACGCCGCCCTCTTCGGACGCTGCCGCCACAACCGTGCCGCCGGGACACATGCAAAACGTATATACGCCGCGTTCGCCCCGCGTATCGGATAAAGCGTACTCTGCGTGCGCCAGTGCCGGATGACCGGCATATTTGCCGTACAGCGCACTGTCAATATCAGCCTGTAAATGTTCAATGCGAACACCGACGGAAATCGGTTTGGCATCCACGGCAAAACCGTCCCGAATCAGCATTGCGAACGTATCGCGCGCAGCGTTTCCGAGTGCCAAAACGACTATGCCGGCGTGAAGCGTACCGGAGGAGGTCGTTGCAGTAACACCTTTGGCATCACATTGCAAACGTTCCAAACGGCAATGATATATCACGCGGCCGCCCAATTCTTCTATACGCTGCAGAATACCGGCAACCACACCGCGCAAAACGTCCGTTCCCACGTGCGGTTTAGCCAACGTCAGGACATCTTCGGGTGCGCCGAATCGAACCAGCGCAGAGAGCACGTAGTCGCAACGGCTGTCATGAATTCGCGTCAGCAGTTTCCCGTCGGAAAACGTCCCGGCGCCTCCGGCACCGAACTGCACGTTTGATTCCGTATCCAGACGCTGTTCCCGCCAAAAGGTTTCCACGTCGCGAGCACGTTCTTCAACGGACGCACCGCGGTCGATAATCACGGGTGCATACCCGCGCTCTGCCAAATACAGTGCGGCAAACAAACCGGCAGGTCCCATGCCGACAACAAGCGGCGGTGCGGACAACGGTTCGTTCCCGGGGCGAAGCTCGTCTTTTTCGGGCGGATAATACCGCGCGTGAATCGTATCAAGCTGCTTTTCTTTGCCGGCAAATGACAAGGGGCCGTCACCCCAGCAAAGAACGGAGCAAACGAAATGAACGTCATCGCGCCGTCTGGCATCCACCGACTTTTTATAAAGGCGAAAATGAAGCGACACGGTTGAAAAACCGGCGCGCTTCATTTTCAATTCAGCCAATTTACAAATCTCTTCATCGGTTGCACCGAGCGGCACCTCAATACCGCTGACAACCGTTCTGCCAAAAGGAAAGTCTGTCATTCGCGGGCACTGACAACGGTTACACTGACGGCGGTTGTGCCGTAGGAGACGTTGGGAAGGAAGGCATGATTCACTTCTGTGCCGTTGCTGTCCAAATACGTCATCACACGGTCCGTCAAAACCTGCCCTGCAGTCACTTCGGTATAGACGGAAATTTGCCCGGCACTGATCATATTTACGACAGATTCCGGTCCCTTTATCGTCAGCAATTCCGGGTCAACCGTTGCCGACAACCGGCGGGAAACCGCCGAGGGCGCGAGCAGCACTGCAGAAACGGGAATCTCTTTGCTTTTTTCAAAATCAACGAGAACAGTCATCGACTGCGCACTCATATTGTCAACGGTCACCGATTTATTGACTTCGTCAAGCCGAATATCCACGTCAATGGTCAACGTACCGCGGGACGTGAGATTTTCAGCATTTAAAACAGCCGTAATATTATTCGCACTCACCTTATCCAAAAAGACGTCGCGGCCGCGCAGCACAACAATGACGGTCGGCGTTTCGGTAAACCAAACGCGAAGATTGGTTTGCTCGAGCAGAACGGATTCGTTCTCCACGGTCACCGGGACAACGAACGTCCGCGTCATACCGGCGTCATTTCCCGCCACGTACAACCAAATCAGGACGGCACACAGCAGGCAAAGGACGGGGACCAGCGCATGAACCTTCTTTTTTTCTTTTTTATCGAGGATGGTCGGCTGCCCTGCATCATCCGTTTTAAAACTGTATCTGTTTTTCATTCACCATGCTCCTCCGTGTTATCTGCCGGAGCGCTGACGGAGCTTTCCGTTTTGTTTTTCTGATGATAATCGGCCTGTGACGTGCCGGCAAGCAGCAGGAACAAATCTTCTTTCAGCGAACCGGAATTGTAATTTCGTTTAATGATACCGTTATTGGCAATAGAGATAATCCCATTTTCTTCCGACACGACGACGGCAACGGCATCGCTGATTTCGGTAATACCGACGGCAGCGCGGTGACGCGTTCCCATATCCACAAACACGGAGCTGTTCCGCGAAGACGGAAGGATACATCCGGCCGCACAAATACGGTCGCCGCGAATAATCACGGCACCGTCATGCAGGGGAGATTTGTTAAAGAAAATGTTACGCAGCAACTCCGGAGACGGCTTGGCATCCATTTCAACGCCGGTAGCCATAAATTCGCCGAGTTTGGTACCTCTCTCCACAATAATCAACGCACCGGTCTTATCGGCCGCCATCGCCGTGGCAGCCTCGGATACGGCGCTGATGAGTGCAGCAATAGAACTGTCGTTTTTACCCTGCCCGCCGATTCTGCGAATACCGGACGGCGTATTGCCCATTTTTTCAAGTGCATCGCGCAGTTCCGGCTGGAAAATGACGACGATTGCCACGATACCGACCTGGGTAAAGTTGAGCAGCAGTGAATGCATGGCACGCATGCCGAGCACGGAGCTGACGTAAGATATAACGGCAAGCACAATCAAACCGACGGCCAGTCTTCCCGCCCGACGTTCCTTAATAAAGCGATATAACCAAAAAATAATGACAAACAAAACCAAAATATCCAGCGCATCCACGAACGTGAAACTGCGGAACGGATATACGAGATATTTATGAATAAAAGACATCAGTACGCCGTCGGCGGACGTCAGTCGAGACCAAATTTCTTTCATGCGAACACTCCCTTCCGAAAATGATACAGCATTTTATATAATAGTAAATATAGTATAACATAAAAAATATAAATTTTCAATATTTAATCAAGAGGATTACACGTTGACGCTCACACGGACAGGATGACGCAACAAAAACAAAACGCGGGCAACGCTTTTCAGGTTGCCCGTGTTTTGCTGCATTTTTTGGCAGAAATATAACACAAATTACGCTTTTTTCAATTTTGCATAAGAGCCCATCAGTCTTTTCGTGCCGACCTTGTCAAAGACAATTTCGTACAGGCAATCTTTTGCCATTGGCTTCACAGATAAAATCGTACCCGTACCGAACAATTCGTGTACCACGGTATCCCCGGCGGCAAACGTTGCCACGGGAACCGGCTCCGGCTTTTTGACTGTCTGTGTTCCGAAAGGATTGAGAACGGCAGAAAAGTCCGGTGTTTTTACCGTTGTTTTCCCCGAATTTGCAGGCGAATATCCCACGTCATAATGACGGACAGTCGCCGCCCCCGTCGCAGTGCCTGCCGGCTGTGTCCCGCCGAACCGGTTGGTTTTTTCCACCAATTCGGGCGGAATTTCATCCACAAACCGCGACACCGGATTCGCCATCGTTTTGCCGTACAACAATCTGTTCCCCACGTGCATCAAATACAGTTCGTTTTTGGCGCGGGTGATTGCCACGTAGGCAAGGCGCCGCTCCTCTTCCAGCTCATCTTCACTGCTAAACAGCGTTTGTCCCGACGGGAAAAGGCCGTCTTCCATACCCGGCAAAAATACGATGGGGAATTCCAATCCCTTCGCACTGTGAATCGTCATCAAGACAACAGCGTCCGCACTTTCGTCATACTTGTCGACGTCGGCTACAAGAGCATTTTCTTCCAGGAAACCGGTCAGCGTCGGCTCGTCGCTGTTTTGCTCATATTCAACGGCGTTCGATTTAAACTCATCCAGGTTATCCAAACGTTCTTTTTCTTCCTCACCGGCATCAATCAACATTTGTCGATATCCGGTGCGGTCCAGTACGTTGTCGATCAATTGAGACAACGAGACACTGTTTTTGATTGCCTGCAGCCCGCGAATGACGGCCGTAAATGCCATCAGTTGTGATGCCGAACGGGCCAACGCCACGTATTGCGCAGCGTTCTCCATCACGTCGAACATCGTCACGTGCATATCAACGGCAATCTGTTCCACTGCTTCAAGCGTTTTGTCCCCGATTTTACGGCGCGGTTCGTTAATGATACGCAACAGGCGTTCCCTGTCGCCGGGATTGTTGATTAAATACAGATAGGCAAGAAGATCGCGAATTTCTTTTCGATCGGAAAAGCGCGTTCCGCCCAGCAAACGGTACGGAACACCTGCCCTGTTAAAGGCTTTTTCAATATTGTTGGACTGTGCGTTTGTTCGATAGAGTACGGCAAAATCACGGTAGGTATGCCGTTTGGCGGCGACCTCGCGATGCACGAGATCAACGATGGCCCGCGCTTCTTCGTTTTGATCCTCCAACCGCAGCAAATGCAACTTGCTGCCGGCACCTTTATCTGTCCACAGCGATTTGCTGTGTCTGGAAGTATTATTGGCAATCACGGCGTTGGCCGCCTGTAAAATGTTACCCGTAGAACGATAATTCTGTTCCAGTTTGATGACGGCGGCATCGGCAAACAGCCGGTCAAACGACAGAATATTATCAATCGTCGCACCGCGGAACCGATAAATACTTTGGTCGTCGTCGCCGACAACCATTAAATTACGGTGCTTAACGGACAAAAGCGTCGTCAAAGCTAACTGCGCTTTATTGGTATCCTGGAACTCGTCCACGCACACGTAACGGAATCTGTCGGCATACGTTTCGCAAACGTCGTCGTTATTTTTCAGCAGCAGAACCGTCTGCATAATGATATCGTCGAAGTCCATGGCGTTGGACCGGCGAAGTGTCCGCTGATATTCCGCATAAATTTCGGCAATCTTTTTCAGGCGATAGTCGTTCCCTGCCTCAGCGGTATACTCTTCCGGTGACAGCATGCTGTCCTTGGCATGGCTGATGGCTGTCAAAACCGTTTTGACCGCCAGCGTTTTTTCGTCGATATTCAACTGTTTCATAACAGCTGTCACGGCCTTTTTCGCGTCGTCCGCATCGTAAATGGAAAATTCTTTCGCATACCCCAGACGTTCGCAATGCACGCGTAAAATACGCATACAAACGGAGTGGAACGTGCCGGCCCAAATTTGTCCCGCCAATTCCTCATTGCCGAGAGACGCCACCAACCGGTTTTTGATTTCATTTGCCGCCTTGTTGGTAAACGTAATGGCAAGAACGCGCCACGGCGGGCACGGATCGTCGATAAATTCGGACAACACGTTCGGCAGTTCATCGGGAGAAAGGTTCAGCGCCTGTTCCAGGCGCTGAACCTTTTCCTGTGTTAATCCGTATGGGATGCGGTTCGAATAATAGGCGTTGCCGTATTGGATGATAAACCCGATACGCTTCACCAAAACGGTCGTTTTGCCGCTGCCGGCACCGGCCAAAATCAACAAGGGATTATTGACGGTATAGACCGCCTTTCGCTGCGGCTCGTTGAGGGACGCGAAATATTTGTCGAACAACTGCCGTTTCAGAGATAAAAAGTTTTCGTTGAGCGTCATGAATCAATGCTTGGCAAAATGCTTTTTAACGGCTTCAAACGCGGGTTTCTTCTTACCCTGTCTGTCAAGAAGGCCCCAGGAAATCTCACAGCAGCAGGTAGGTGAGCCGCAGAAATAGCAATGTTCATCGTCATTCATACAATACAATACGGCGCCGGCCAGGTGCGGATGTTCCAAAAGGCGCGGCAGAAGATAGTCGTAATAATCGGCTTCACCCTGCGGCGTGTGCGGAATGGCATCGTCAACCAGCCAGGTCTCAGCCTCATGCTGTAAGAGAGAAATGACCATTTCCGTTTTCTTTCCGGGGTCACAGTTTCGGCCCTTATCAATCAGGTCCGGTTTTTTCAAAACGTCGACGAAGGCATCTACGTCTGCGAACGCTGCATCCAGGTTTTTGATACCGCGTGCCTGCAGCCATTTGTCCACGTCACCGCGTTTCATATCCATTGTGTGGCCGGAAGACGAAAAACCAAATTCCATCAAAATGACGGGTTTCCCCATCGTTTGATAGATTTTTTCGATTTTTTCAACGTAATTGGTAATCGGGCCTTCGGTCCAAGTACAGTCGTACAGGTCCAGACCGATATAATCGCTGCCGCCCGTTTTTTCTTCAATTTCGAGGCATTCTGCAAGCCATTCTTCACCGTAGCTGTTGTGACCGACGATTGCATCGGGGTTACCCTGCTTAACACCGTTGGTGCAGGCAATGATGAAATTCTTGCCCTCTTCGGAAGTCAGCGGCACACGCATATGTGTCAGGTTTACTTCATTCGTAATCTGCCAAACCTGCACGCTGTCCTTCATATCTGCGGCGCAAAATGCGCAAATTTCCTGTGCCCGTTTCAGACCCGCAGGTGTACGGACGTCAATGCCGTTCTCAATATATTCGCGACCGTAGTTGGTAATGCCGATTGTGCGAATACCGCGCTGTGCCAGTTCCGTGCATCCCTTTTTAAACCGAATATAGCTGTCGCTGGGCGTACCGTCTGCGTTGACCGGGAACGGCAGGTCGGAACGAACCCATTCGAAGCCGGCCTCCAAAGTCTCGTCAATTTTGCCCTTCGGATGGCAAATACCCTTGATAAAGCCGCCGGTTGTTTTGTAAATTCTGTCTCTGCAATCACTCATGGTTCATAATTCCTTTCCCAAAATGATGATGTATTGATTATACCATATTAATACGGCAGTGGCAATACGAAAGGGACTGTTAAATTGGATTTTAACAGTCCCTTTTCGGACATCGGTATTGTAATATAAAGAAAATGCAGAAAAAATCGTTCGTCTGCTATTCCCTGTTTATTCCTTTTCCGAAGCAGCGACGATGAGCGCACACCAATCGCGTTCGTGTTCTTCACCGATGACGGATAAACCGTTTTCGGCCAGTGCTGCCTTAACGTCGTCGGCACGCGTGTCAATAATCCCGGACAGCAAAAGTGCCGTTTTCCGATGCATAAATTGACCGATATCCGGCGCCATGCGGATAATGATGTCGGCCACGATATTAGCGCAAATCACGTCATACGGCCCACCCGCCGTTTCAACGGCAGCAAGCAGGTCGGACTGCCCGCACACGATATCGGGAGCCCCGTTTTCCTTCGCGTTTTCCTGTGCCACTTCGACGGAGATAGGATCGATATCGTAGGCATAACAAGCACCGGCACCGAGTTTTTTGGCACAAATGGCCAAAATACCGCTGCCTGTACCGACGTCCAGCATACGGCAGCCGGGCGTTACGTATCGTTCCAAAAGACGGACCAGGAGCGCCGTCGTTTCGTGCGTACCGGTTCCGAACGCCATACCGGGGTCCATTCGCACAATGATTTCATCGGCCTGCGGTTCATACTGCAGCCATGCCGGGACGATGACAATGCGTTTTCCCGGTTTTACGGGCTTATAATACTGTTTCCACTCGTTTGCCCAGTCTTTTTCCGAAACACCATTAACGTCAATTTCGGCGTGAATACCGGCATTTTCCAAGTGCTGCCGGATAAACAGCAGCGCTTCGCGGTTGTTGTCGTCGGCAGGAATATAGACGGACACTGCCGCCTTCGTCTTATCTGCCTGCAAAATGCTTTCGTCCAAAAGGCCGCCGTAGCAGGTCGCTGTTTCAACGTCACTGTAGTCTTCAATCTGCAACTGGCTGTTGATCATACTCATCACAGCGGTCGTCGTTTCCAAATCGGCGAGTGCAACGGTTACGCGGATCTGTGTCCATTCCGTAACGGTACCGTAATCACCGCAAACGTAATCTTTATCAGTCATCATTAAAAATCACTTATTATTGAATAATTTTTTGAAAAAACGTTCGTGTTTTTGATAATTGCTTTCCCCGCAGGAATCGGCGAACTCACGCAGTTTATCCTTTTGCTTCTGCGTCAAGCCGCGCGGAATTTCAACGTTGACCGTAAAGACAAGGTCGCCGTGACGTGAATTATTGACGTAAGGCATACCTTTGCCGCGCAACGTGAAACTCGTGCCGGACTGCGTACCCTCGGGGATTTGATACTTCATCGGGCCTTCCAGCGTAGGTACTTCAATTTCTGCACCGAGCGTGGCTTCCGAAATGGTCAGGGGTATTTCGCAGAACAAATTGTAATCTTCACGAACAAAAACGGCATGCGGACGAACCGTAACCTCAACAATCAGGTCACCGGCGGGGCCGCCGTTGCGGCCGTCACATCCCTGCCCGCGCAGTGCAACGTGCATACCGTTATCGATGCCGGCCGGGATATTGATGGTAACTTTTTTGTTTTCACGAATCATGCCGTTCCCGGCACATTTCGCACATTTTGTCTTAATAATTTTACCCGTACCGTGGCAGGCTTCACAGGTTTGCGTCGATTGAAATTGCATACCGCCGACACGCTGCAAAACGCGTTTCTGGCCCATACCGTTACATGCGGTACATTTTTCGGCCGTCGTTCCCTTTTCGGCACCGGAGCCGTTACATGCCGGACACCGGCACACACGCGTGTAGGATACGTCCTTCTTAACGCCGGTTGCGGATTCTTCAAACGAAATGGAAACGCGCGTGCTTAAATCTTCGCCCTGCATCGGACCGTTCTGCCGGCGGGATGAACCACCGCCGAAACCGCCGCCGAAAATACTGCCGAACAGGTCGCCCAGGTCGTCAAACCCGCCGAAACCGCCGCCAAACCCGCCGCCGAAACCGCCGGCACCGGCACCCGGATCAACTGCGGCAAAGCCGTACTGGTCGTATTTTGCCCGTTTATCGGCATCGGACAGTACCTCGTAGGCTTCGTTCGCTTCTTTAAATTTTGCTTCAGCCTCTTTGTCACCGGGATTCATATCGGGATGGTATTTTTTCGCCAGTGCTCTGTAAGCTTTTTTTATCGTGGCCTCATCGGCGTCTTTGGCAACGCCGAGAACCTCGTAATAGTCTCTTTTTTCTGCCATAATTAGTCAAGCCTTTCCGGTTAATAAACTGCCGTGCGGGAAAGAACGAACGTCCTTCCCCGCAAAAAGCAATTATGACTTACTGTCACTGATTGGAATGGTCCTCAAAGTTGGTATCGTAATACATACCGTTATTACCGCCGTTATCGGCACCATTGTCTGCACCGGGAGCCTGCTGACCGCCCTGTGCACCCTGGTAGAGCTTGGTTGCGAGCGGGTAGAATGCCTTCTCCAGCGCCTCGACGTCAGCCTTAATGGCCTCGGTGTCGCCGTCCTTCAGCGTATTCTTCAGTTTTTCAATTGCAGCGTTGACGTCGGTCTTTTCGGCATCGGAGATTTTATCACCGGCATCCGTCATCGTTTTTTCAATTTGGAAGATCATGGATTCAGCCTGGTTCTTCGTCTCAACGGCTTCCTTCTGCTTCTTGTCTTCCTCGGCAAACTTTTCGGCATCCTTGACAGCCTTATCAATATCTTCCTGGCTCATATTGGTGGAAGACGTGATGGTAATGTGCTGTTCCTTGCCGGTACCCTTATCCGTTGCGGTAACGTTTACGATACCGTTGGCATCGATATCGAAAGTAACCTCAATCTGCGGAATTCCGCGGGGAGCGGGAGCAATGCCGTCCAGGTTGAAACGGCCGAGTGTCGTATTGTTGGCAGCCATTTCGCGTTCGCCCTGGAGTACGTGAATTTCAACGGCGGGCTGGTTATCGGCAGCCGTGGAATAAATCTGGCTCTTCTTTACGGGAATCGTGGTGTTACGCTCAATAATCTTGTTGAAAACACCGCCCAGCGTTTCAATACCGAGGGACAGAGGCGTTACGTCAAGCAGCAGCAAGTCTTTGACGTCGCCGCCCAAAACACCGCCCTGAATAGCGGCACCGACTGCTACGCATTCATCAGGGTTGATGCCCTTGAAGGGATCCTTGCCGGTGAGTTTTTTAACAGCTTCCTGAACGGCGGGGATACGAGTGGAACCGCCGACCAGCAAAACTTTATCAATTTGGTTAATGGATTTACCGCAATCCTGAATGGCCTTCTTGGTCGGGATCATGCTGCGGTCAACGAGGTCAGCCGTAATACGGTCAAATTCGGCACGCGTCAGCGTAGCTTCAAAATGCAGAGGACCTGCAGCGGTAGCCGTGATGAACGGCAGGTTGATGTTGGAAGAAGTCATACCGGACAACTCGATCTTTGCCTTTTCGGCAGCGTCCTTCAGTCTCTGCAGAACCATCTTGTCCTTGCGCAGGTCGATGCCGTTTTCCTTCTGGAACTGATCGGCCATCCAGTCGATGATGCGCTGGTCGAAGTCATCACCGCCGAGATGGGTATCACCGTTGGTAGCCAGTACTTCAAAGACACCGTCGGAGATTTCCAAAATGGAAACGTCGAACGTACCGCCGCCCAAGTCAAATACCATAATGGTCTGGTCGTTTTCTTTATCCATACCGTATGCCAAAGCAGCTGCGGTCGGCTCGTTGATGATACGCTTAACGTCAAGACCTGCAATCTTACCGGCGTCCTTCGTAGCCTGACGCTGTGCGTCGGAGAAGTAAGCAGGAACGGTAATAACAGCTTCGGTCACTTTCGTGCCCAAATAAGCTTCGGCATCGGCCTTCAGCTTTTGCAGAATCATTGCGGAGATTTCCTGCGGGGTGTAGGACTTATCGTCAATTACCTTTTTGTTAGCGGTACCCATTTCACGCTTGATGGAAATGATGGTGCGGTCGGGGTTGGTAATAGCCTGGCGTTTTGCCACCTGGCCTACCATTCTTTCACCGTTCTTGGAAAAAGCAACAACGGAAGGGGTCGTTCTGGCGCCTTCGGGGTTCGGAATAACGGTAGGTTCGGAACCTTCATATACGGCAACGCAAGAGTTGGTCGTACCTAAATCAATACCAATAATTTTTCCCATAATAAATATCCTCCTGAGAATTTATCTCTTTAATTTCAAATCAATTGACAACCTTGACCATCGCATAGCGAATAACCCGGTCGCCTTTTACGTATCCCTTTTGGAATACTTCCACAATTTCACCTTCACCCTTTGTTTCATCCTCGTCGTGCATAACGGCGTTATGACGATTGGGATCGAAGGTTTTGCCGAGGCAATCCATCTCGGTGACGCCCATCTTGGTAAGTGCTTCGTCAAAGCTTTTGCGCGTCATATCAAGGCCCTTGGCAACCGCTTCGGCATCGGTGAACTGTGCCGCACGGTCTAAATTATCTAATATCGGCAGCAGAGCGCTGAGCGCGTCGGCATATGCGTCGGCGTAAACGCCCTCCTTTTCCTTGGCGGAACGGCGGCGAAAATTATCGTACTCGGCGTACAGGCGCAAATACTTATCCTTTTCGTCGGACAATTCCTTTTCCTTGGCTTCCAATTTCTTTTTTACGTCATTCTCTTTATTTTTACTTTTTTTAGCGGTTGCATCGGCGTTTTCCGTCTGTCCTTCGGCATTTTCCGCCGCAGCGGCAGCCGGCTCCTGCGCCGTTTCCTGCTCCGCATTCATCGTTTCTTTCTTTTCATCCGCCATTGGAAGAACCTCCGTCTAATTGATTATCGTTTAAAATAGAAGAAATATTATCGCTGATGCCTTCCAACGTGGCAAGCACCTTGGCATAATCCATACGCACGGGTCCGATGACGCCGACAGCACCGACGGTCTTACCCTGCTGCTTAATCGGCCGAAATACCAGCGTGGAATTGTTCAAAACCTTAACGGACGTTTCGGAGCCGATCAATACCGTTCCGTCGTCCTTTTGATTTTCCGAAACCAAATCCAATATTTCCTGTTTATTTTCAATGGCACCGAGCAGCTGCTGCAATTCGTTCACGTCACTGTATTCCGGGTACTGGAGCAATTGATTGACACCGGACGTTCGCATATCCTCACTGTCTGCCTCGTTCATGACACCGTAAATCATTTTCATCACCGGTGACACGACGGCAGCATCATCGCCCATTTCGTTTTCCATTGCCATCACGGCGGACAACGTGATGCCGTTAACCGGCAGCCCGCAAAGATGCGCATTCAGCGCCTTGCCGAGTTTTTGCACGGTTTCTGCACTGACCGGGAACGGCAAATGTACGCTTTTCGTTTTGACGGAACCCGAAGGCAGCACCATCACCAAAACGAAATTAAAGTCGTCGATGTAGACGGTTTCAAACCGTTTTACCGAAGTGCTCTCCGATTTGGGTTTGAGTGCAAACCCCATATAATTCGTCATGGAAGACGCCAAGCGCGACGCCGTTGTCAGGACCTGATCCAGTTCGGCCATCTTTGATTTGAGCAATGAGTTGATGGCCGTCACTTCCTTGGCCGTCATAACGTAATGCTCTACCAATGAATCCACGTAGAATCGATAACCGAGTTCCGACGGCACGCGGCCGGCGGACGTATGCGGCTGTTCCAGGTATCCCATGGCCTCAAGTTCGACCATCTCGTTTCGAATCGTGGCAGAGGAACAGGACAGCTGACGGTTCTCCAGGATAGACTTGGAACCGACAGGCTCACCGGCAGCAATATGCGCCTCCACAATGGCTTTTAAGATTTGTTTTTTCCGTTCGCTCAATTGAGATTCTTTTTCGCTCATCGTCTGCCTCCTGTCAATGCCATTTTAGCACTCAAAATGGTTAAGTGCTAACTTACGGGTATACTTTACCACGAAGTTCGTATTTTGTCAAGTGTTTTTCAAATCTTTTTTCATTTTGTCGGCAAAAAGTGCTAAAAACAGACAGTAAAAGGCACCTGCCGTAAAGCAGGTGCCCTGTTGGGAATAAAACACCGGTTATCTGTCCGATGACTCGTAATTACTGCGGTACCAAATTTGGGAAACCGTATCGTTTTTGAAGAAGATATCCAAAGCCATTCCGCCGCGAACGTACTGTCTGCCCGTTTGATACGGTGTATACGCGTCACCGTATGCAGCATCCACTGCGGCAAGCGTGCTGCCGATGGCAATGCCTTCCGCCGTGGCAACGGTGTCATCCGTAAAATACACGCAATACACGTAATCTACGCCCTCTTTTTGATACGTTTGAATATCAAAACCGGCGTACGTGTATATCTTATCCAATCCCTCAAACGCGCAGGAAGGAGATTCGTCATATTGCAGCGGTTCCCCCAATGCTTTGACAATCGGCGCCACCTCTGCGTCCGCCGTAATCGTGACACCGTTTACGGTAAACGCGTACGGTTTGCTGCCGCTTTGCGTATCTGTACAGGCAGTCAAAGAAACAAGCAGCAGTAAAGCCGCCAAAACAAATGCAAAACGCTTCCATTTTATTATCATGACAGTATCTCCTCTTTTTTTGTTCGATAATCATCGAATTTTTGATTCCACAACCGTATTTCGTTTTCATCGTGCCGTATGCCGCCCAATCCGAACTCATCCGTCAGCAGCGCACCGAGCCAAGACGTCAGCTTTTCCGCGCCGTACACGTTGAGATGCACACCGCCGTCATAGGTATCGGTTGACCAATCAATACCGATTTCGTCAGCCATCGGAATCATATTCACGTAGGCAATGCCGTTCTCGTTTGCCCAGGCACTGACCTGTTCATCCCATTCGTCATACCACCAATATTTCCAGGTATTCATGGGTGCTTTCATTAACAGCAGCGTCACACCGTGTTCCCGACATAATGCCGCCATTTTTTCAAGCCACGCCATGCTTTCCGCCGGCAGCGTATAATCGGGCAATTGAACACCCGTCCTGTCCGACGTTTTCGGAACGACCTCCGTCTGCATCATATACCCGTCAAACGAACGCACCGGCACCGAACCCGGCCAAAAATATTGAAAATCTTCAGCAGTGATTTCCTGCCAGCGGCTGTGATACCGCAGCAGCGGGAAAACGTACGAGATAAACGTTTCGTCCGCCGTAACGGAAGCCAAAATTGCGTCAATTTTACTGCGGGACCATTTCATGCCGTCGAGTGTCATACGGTTGTATGCCTCATTTTGCGGCTCGCCGTATTTCAGCGCCAAAACGTTAAACACCACTGCCTTCGGCGTCTCGTAGGAAAGCATTTCTTCCAATAAATAATATGACTGCCAAATCAACTGCTGTGCAGACCCGCGCGCATAGGACGTGATACCGTATTCATGCCAAAGCGTTGCCGGAATGATACTCTCGTATATTTCACAGTCACCGATAAACAATACGTCATGATTCTTTTCCGTCGCGTAATATTCGGCAATCAAACTGCCCTCCGCACCGGATGAAACGTACTTCGGCACAACGAGCCGTGTCACAGCCGCAAGGAAAAGCAAAAAGGCGAGAATCATCGCAACGGAAAACAGTATTTTTTTACTTTTTATAGGATTTCGCTGCAAGTGCAATTCCCCCTTCCGTTTCTGCCGTCGGCCGGCAAAAAATAAAATCAAAACTGTTTGTAGATAAAGGCACCGGCATCGTACCCGATGCCGTACGCACCGAATATCAAGATAACCGTCAGCAAAAGCAGGCAAAGCCCCAGCCATACCGTCGGTCTGGCCGCTGCTTT
This sequence comes from Clostridiales bacterium UBA1770, assembly GCA_002315325.1. Lineage (GTDB taxonomy): Bacteria > Bacillota > Clostridia > Oscillospirales > CAG-272 > UBA1770. Next base: position 16,767 of record DCGU01000017.1, on the reverse strand, counting down.
TTCACGCAGGGGCGCATCGTTCGGTGACGCGCGGCTGACCAGCCAAACGGCAAGCACGCAGGCACCGACCAACAACCACCCGGGCAGTGAAAGTCCCAACCCGTGCAGCGATTGTGCCGACATTCTGCCGAAACTGCCGAAAATACTGCCCCACATTTTAAACGTTAGCGGCACGTCGCAATAACAGTCCAGCGTACGAATTAACCCCATCAGTAAAAACGTGCGCACCATCTGCACGCGGGTCCAAAACGAGCCCGCGTAGAATTGCGGATGCCGTGCGGTAATTTTCGCGAACAGCGGCGTCAATTCCTGTGCCGCCAAAATGACGACACCGTTCAAAACGCCCCAGACGATAAAGTTCCAACCGGCCCCGTGCCAAAGCCCCGTGAGAAACCAGGTGACAAGCGTGGCCAAATAGACCGGCAGGCGTTTACCGACAGCATTGCCGAGATGCTCCCTGCCCCATTTGGATAATTTCTGCATGGAACGGCTGACGGACATGGGGTAAAAAATATAATCGGCAAACCAGGTACCCATCGTCATATGCCAACGGCGCCAGTATTCCTTGGTGGTACGGGAAGAAAAAGGATGGTCAAAGTTTTCGTGCAGCGTAATGCCGAACATTTCGGCCACACCGATGGTAATATCGATACCGCCGGTGAAATCGCCGTAGATAACAATCGAATAGACCAGTAAAAGAAGGACGACGTAAACGCCGTGATACGTATCGGGATCGGCAACGATAGCCTTGACAACCGTCATGGCCGTATCGGCCATAACGACTTTCTTAAAATAGCCCCACAGGACACGCAAAGCACCGGCACGAACACCGGCAGCGGTAAAAGCGTGCGGTGCCGTCAATTGTCCGTCGAGATCGGCATACCGGCTGATGGGTCCCTGAATCAACTGGGGGAAGAAACTGACGAAGAGAGCGTACCGAAACGGATTTCGACAGGCCTTGACTTTACCCCAGTACACGTCAATCATATACCCTACGCCCTGAAAAGTGTAAAAAGACAACCCCATCGGTAAAAGCAGATGCGGAACACGGAACGACGTACCGCATACGCCGTTGACGCTGTCCACGATAAATCCCGTATATTTCGGGATACATAACAGCCCGATACCGATAATCAACCCGACAAGCAAAACACCGAACCGTTTCTTTTTATCCTGTGCCCGCCTTGCCTTACGTTCCTCTTTGGAAAGCGTATCGCGGACAGCCGAAAAAGACGTTTCCTGCTTTTCACCGAGTGCGTCAATGATACGTGCCGTGCAAAAAGTATTGGCGGCGGCCAGTACGATATAAAGCAAGCAGCGCCACCCGGCAAATGCATAAAAACAAATACCGGCACACAGCAAAACAATCCATTGCGATTTTTTGGGAACAAGATAATATACCAGCAGCGTCACCAACAGAAACACGGGGAATATTCCGCTGACAAAATTCATACGGCCAACCTCCTTTCTTTATCCTTTTAATCACTTTTAATCAATTGTAAACCTGCGTTTTACAATTGGAACCCGTACCAAACGGCAAAGTACCGCCGTCAATCCTCGTCCAAACGTTCTATCAGCGCCATCAGAGAGGCGGCAGAGTCGAAGTTGTCCGGAACAATCTCCTGCACCGGGATGGAAACGCCGAACGTATCGTTAATCTCGGTAACGAGCGTCACGATATCCAACGAATCCAACACACCGTTTTCAATTAGTCCGGTTGTCGTTTCAAAATCCACGTCCGGGTGCAAGCCGTTTAAAATAGCAATCAGTTTTTCCATAATCGTATCTCTTTTCTATTTATTCGTTATTCGGCCAGGGATTCGGCCTCTTCTTTCATGCGTTTTCTATCCATTTTACCGTTCGGCGTTTGGGGCAACCGATCCTTACGGACGAGGATTGCCGGCATCATATACTTCGGCAGCCGTTCGGTAAGCCCGCGGCGTATTTCTGCGTCACCGGCATCACCGGTATAAAAGACGACGATGCGGCGGTGCGGTGCGTCATACACGCAAACGGCTGTTTTTACGTCGGTTTGCCGCAGCACGGCCGTTTCAATCTCACCGAGTTCGATACGATGCCCCATATGCTTGATTTGCGCATCGCGGCGGGAAACGAACACCAGTTCGCCGTGCTCATTCCACCGGCCGATATCGCCCGTTTTATAGACGTATTCGGGATACGCTGTCTGCAAAGGATTGCGGACGAACGCCGCTTTTGTTTTTTCGGGATTGTTATAATAACCGAGTGTCACACAGGTACCGCGCAGATAGATTTCACCCTCTCTGCCGTCGGTAATCAACCGTTTACGGCTGTCCAGAAGTAAAACCTGCGTATTTTTGAACGGTCGCCCCACGGGAATCGGTTCATCCGGTGCCAAATCTCTGTCGGCATGCCAATAACACGACATACCCGTTGCCTCTGTCGGCCCGTACAAATTATAAAATGCGGCGTTTGGCAAAGCGGCACGCCATTGATCGTACTGTGCACGCGGGAAGACTTCGCTGCCGAATGCGACCAACCGCAGCGTCACGGGCGGCGTTGCGTCCAGGGCGCCGAGTGACGAGACCATGGTCAGGGCCGAAACGACCCAACATATCGTATTGATTTGCTTTTCCAAAATGAACTTACAAAGCAGCTGCGGGAACAGGAAATTCATTTTGGGAATCAGAATCATCGTACATCCCAATTTGACGGTCGGCAATATTTCCTTCAACGGTGCATCAAAATAAAGCGGCGTTTGATTGCCGAACACGGTGTCTTCGGCAAACGGGAGCGCCAAACAAAGGTTTTCCGCGTAATCAATCACCGAACGGTGACAGGCGACAACGCCCTTGGGCACGCCGGTGGAACCGGAGGTAAACACCATATAAATCGGATCAACGTCCACCTGCTTTTCCCGCACGTCGGAAAGTGCCTGCTCGTTCACAGTCGCACAGAGCAAATCGTCAAAACACAATTTTTGCCCGTCAAACGGCAACGATAATGCCTTTTTTTCATTTTTACGGTCATAAAGCAGAACGCGCGACCGGCACGTGTCGGCAATCGTTTGGATGCGGGCACCCGGCATTTCGGCGTCCATCGGCACGTAGCTGCAGCCGGCATAAATCACACCGAAAAACGCGGCTATCTGATACGGATGACGCGCCATCAATAAAAGAATGGGTTGGGCATACAAACCGCGTTCCAAAAGTGCCGAACCGACGGCGCGTGCCGCCCGGTACGTCTGTGCAAACGTCAGCGTATCGGTACCGTCCGAAAAAGCAACCTTATTCGGCAGGCGCGCCTGTGTTCTTTCCAAATATTCCAATACGTTCGTCATCATGGGTGACTGTCACCTCCGTTTGAAAATGCCTGCTGCAGGCAGTACCGCCTGCGGTTCTGCGAGCGGCATTAACGCCGCATTGACGGAAATCAGTTGTAAAAAGGTTCGAGCGCCGGCGTAGCCGTCAGAATTTCGGACGGCGTTTTCGGATAAGCACTCTTATCGTACTCGTAAAAATGCGGACGGGCCTTATTGTAAGCGTCCACCTGTCTGTCGGTTAACAAACAACCGCTGTGATTGTATTCTGCCTGCAAATGGCAACAGTCGAAATGATACCATCTTGCATCGGTGCCTGTACCGCCGAGATTGACCATACTCCAATAATGCGTGTTCTCCGTATACCCCGCAAGGCGCTGCACGTCCATATTTTCAATACCGAGCCGTTCGCAGAACGCCTTGGCACCGGCAAAATAGGAAAAGCAGTCGCCCTGATGCGATACGAAAAGGGCGTGATACGCCTCATCCACCCAGCTATCTTTTTCCGAGGTGGAAGCATAGGCAATATTATCGTAAACGTAGCGGTACACGGCACGCAGCTGCGCTTCCCTGTCCATATCGGGCGTAATGATTTGCGCAATAACGGCGTCAAGTGCAGCGTTCAACGTATCCAGCCCTGCGGACTCCGCAGGGACAACGTTAACGGCGGTCTTCAACGTGGTCGTATTACCGGATGCATCGGTCGCTTGATAGGTAACGGGATAGGTACCGGGACTCTTTAAGTTCACGGCAGACGAGTCCACGGTCAGCGTAACGTCCCCGATACAATCGTCACAAACGGTCACTCTTTGCTTATACGCAACGGTATCACCGACCGTAACGGCGGAAAAATCCACCTGTGTGATGACAGGAGGCGTTGTATCCGCCCCAATGGTCAATTGAACCTTTGTACTCGTCACGTAACCGCGCGTGTCGCTGAAAATCAACGTCAGTTCATAGGTGGCGGGAGACGCGTTCATGGCGTCAAAATCGTAATTCTTTTCATAGGCAATCTTATAAACGTTATCCTTTACGGATACGGACGTCAAAAAATCAGACGCGGCAGGCGGTGTCGTACCGGTTGCCATCTTCAGGTTGCGAACCGTAAACGGCGGTTCGTCGTATTTCATCCCGCAGGAGGAAAAGCCCACGATTGCCATGGCTGTGAGCACCGCACAGAGGATGCGTGCCAAATGACGGTTTACCATACTTTTCATGCTATCATTCTCTTCATTTCAGACATTTTTTTAAAAACGCACCGGTATAAGATGCCGTGCATTGCGCGACCTGTTCCGGCGTGCCGGTTGCAACGACGGTACCGCCGCCGCTGCCGCCTTCCGGTCCCAAGTCAAGAATATAATCTGCGGACTTGATGACGTCCATATTATGTTCGATGACGATAACCGTATTCCCGTTGTCGCACAATTTTTGCAGAATTTCCAACAGACGTGCCACGTCGTCCATATGCAAGCCCGTCGTGGGTTCATCCAATACGTACAACGTGCGTCCCGTTGCCCGACGGGCGAGTTCGGTGGCCAGTTTTACACGCTGGGCTTCGCCGCCGGACAAAGTGGTGGATGCCTGACCGATTTTGATATAGCCGAGACCCACGTCATACAGCGTCTGCAGTTTGTTGGTCAAACGCGGCAGGCCGTCAAAGAAATGAAGGCCTTCTTCCACCGTCATATCCAGTACGTCATAAATACTCTTGCCTTTATATTTCACTTCCAACGTATCGAAATTATACCGTTTTCCGTGACAAACGTCGCAGGTTACGTACACGTCGGGCAGAAAATGCATTTCGATACATTTCACACCGTCACCGGAACAGGCTTCGCATCGGCCGCCCTTCACGTTGAAGGAAAACCGGCCGGGGCCGTATCCGCGTGCCTTGGCGTCCTTGGTGGAAGCAAATAAATCGCGAATATCATTGAACAACCCCGTGTAGGTAGCCGGATTGGACCGCGGCGTACGTCCGATGGGACTTTGGTCAATGCAAATGATTTTATCCAAGTTTTCGATACCTTCCACACGATCGTGCGGGCCGGGATAGGTTTTGGCACCGTTCAGTTTTGCTGCCAGCGCGGGATACAAAATGCCGTTGATCAAGGACGATTTACCGGAACCGGAAACGCCTGTCACGCAGACAAAACAACCCAACGGGAAAGACACGTCCACCTTTTTGAGGTTGTTTTGCGCCGCACCGTAAACGGAAAGATACTTTCCGTTGCCGTGACGTCTGACCGGCGGCACCGCTATCGACATTTTCCCGCTTAAATATGCCCCCGTCAGCGACGCCTCGTTGGCCATCACTTCGGCAGGGGTACCCGCAGCGACAATCTGACCGCCGTGTACGCCGGCACGAGGGCCGACGTCCAAAAGATAATCGGCCGCCGTCATGGTCTCCTCATCGTGTTCCACCACAATCACCGTATTACCGAGGTCGCGCAGTTTTTGCAGCGTGGTAATCAGCTTTGCATTGTCGCGCTGATGTAAACCGATACTCGGCTCATCCAAAACGTACATCACGCCGACCAGAGACGACCCGATTTGGGAGGCGAGACGGATACGTTGAGATTCGCCGCCGGACAGCGTTCCGGCCTTTCGGGACAGGGTTAAATAGTTCAGTCCCACGCTGACAAGGAACCCCAGGCGTGCCTTGATTTCCTTTAGAATATCCTTGGCAATCACGGCCTCGCTTTCGGTCAGCTGCAGCCCATTCACAAAATCCAGGGCATCCTGTACGGACTGCGCACAAAAGTCGTGGATATTCAGTCCGCCGACCGTCACGGCCAATACGTTTTCGTTAAGCCGTTTGCCGCGGCAGACAGGACAGGGATCTTCCTTCAAAAACTGTTCGTAATAATCGTCGTTCCCCTGCCCCAAACGCTGCTCTATCATAGGAATCACCCCGATAAACACGGCGTTCTGTTTATGTTCTTCTTTGCCGAAATAGCGCCTGATCGGATACGTTTCTTTACCCGTGCCGTACAACAGCGTACGGTAGGCCTCGGGAGAAAAATCGCACAGCGGCATATCTAACGTAAAGCCGTGCTTTTGCCCGACGGCTTCGAACAGCGGGCCGTTCCAGCTCTCCTCTTCCAACGATTTAAAACCGTTGACGGAAACGGCGCCTTCCCGCAACGACAGCGACTTATCGGGTATGATGCGTTCCTCGGACACGGCGCGTAAATCGCCGATACCGAGACACTGCGGACAGGCCCCTGCCGGGTTATTGAAGGAAAACATGCGCGGTTCCAATTCACCGAAGGAAATTCCGTGCTCTTCACAGGCATACGTCTGTGAAAACTCCAGCATTTCTTCTCCCCCGCCGTCGCGCGGGACCGTTAAAATCATCAAGTGTCCGTCGGCTGCGGATAATGCCGTTTCCACCGAGTCGGCCAAACGGCTGCGCACGTCATCGTTCATCACCAATCGGTCGACGACGATTTCTATCGAATGTTTTATATTTTTGTCCAGTTTAATTTGTTCGCTCAGCTCGTACAAACTGCCGTCAACGCGAACACGAACGTAGCCGCTCTTCGACGCATCGGCCAGCACCTTTTCATGCATACCTTTTTGCACCCTGACAACCGGTGCCAAGACAAGAAAACGCGTCCCCGCCGGCAAAAGCAGGATTCTGTCAATGATTTGATCAACGGTCTGCTGTCTGATTTCTTTGCCGCAAACGGGACAGTGCGGAACGCCGATACGCGCGTACAACAGACGCAGATAATCGTAGATTTCCGTCACGGTACCCACCGTAGAACGCGGGTTTTTCGACGTTGTTTTTTGGTCGATGGAAACGGCCGGAGAAAGACCCTCGATCGAATCCACGTCCGGCTTTTCCATTTGACCCATAAACATACGGGCATAGGAAGAAAGCGATTCCACGAAACGCCTATGCCCTTCGGCATAGAGCGTATCAAAGGCCAACGAAGACTTGCCGGAGCCGGAAAGTCCCGTGATGACAACCAATTTGTCACGCGGAATCGTCACGTCTATATTTTTCAGATTATGGACGCGGGCGCCCTTAATCACGATTGCATTTGCCATTTTTTCAGTCCTATCAAAAATGAGATAAATTATACTTTTTCAGCCTTGTTTTTGAGTTTTTTGATTTCATCACGAAGGAATGCTGCCTTTTCAAACTCAAGTTCTTTGGCGGCAGCGTGCATTTCGGCAGTCAAGCACTCAATTTGCTGCTCCAATGATTCACGCGACAGGGGCGTGTCTTTCGTTTTCTCACCGTGGCGTTTTTTGCGCGCCTTGATGCCCTCTTCGTTTTCTTCGGATACCGCAATATTGATGACGTCGCGAATGCCCTTGATAATCGTTTGCGGTATGATGCCGTGCTCACGGTTATAGGCATCCTGCACGGCGCGGCGGCGCTTGGTTTCGCGAATCGCGCGCTCCATGGAACCGGTCATCGTATCGGCATACAAAATGACCATACCTTCGGCATTCCGCGCAGCACGCCCCATCGTTTGAATCAACGAGCGTTCCGCACGCAAAAAGCCTTCTTTATCCGCATCGAGAATGGCAACGAGCGAGACTTCGGGGATATCCAACCCTTCCCGCAGCAAATTGATGCCGACGAGAACGTCAAAGACGCCGAGACGAAGGTCGCGCACGATTTCCATGCGTTCCATCGTTTCCACGTTGTAATGAATGTAACGGACACGCAGCCCGTTCGTTTCAAAATATTCGGTTAAATCTTCCGCCATCTGTTTGGTCAACGTCGTCACAAGCGTCCGTTGATTTTTCGCGGCACGAATTTTTATCTCCCCCATCAGGTCGTCGACCTGTCCTTCAATCGGGCGGACTTCGACGAGCGGATCCAACAACCCCGTGGGGCGAATCAACTGTTCCACCGTAGCCTGTGCATGCTCTGCTTCATACTCCCCCGGCGTCGCACTGACAAATACGGCCTGGCGAATTTTGTCTTCAAACTCATCAAAATACATGGGGCGGTTATCGTATGCCGACGGCAGACGAAAACCGAAGTCGACCAGGCTCTTTTTTCTGGCGGTATCGCCGCCGCTCATACCGCGAATCTGCGGAATGGCCACGTGAGATTCGTCAATGAACATTAAAAAATCACGCGGGAAGAAATCCAGCAAGGTGAACGGCGTTGATCCGGGTTCACGGCCGGACAAAATACGGGAGTAATTTTCCACGCCGGAACAGAATCCGATTTCACGCAGCATTTCCAAATCGTATCGGGTACGTTGTTCAATCCGTTCTGCTTCCAGCAATTGATTATTCGCCTTGAACCAAGCAACGCGTTCCTTCATCTCGTCTTCGATTTCCTGCAGGGCCGCCTCACGCTTTTCATCGGAAACAGCATAGTGCGTCGCGGGATAAATGGAGACGTGTTTCAATTCGCGAAGGAGTTCGCCCGTCACAACGTTGATTTCACTGATTCTGTCGATTTCATCACCGAAGAATTCAATGCGAATCGCTTTTTCACCCTCCCCTGCGGGAATCACCTCGACGGTGTCCCCGCGGACACGGAAACGGTCACGCGACAGGTCGATATCGTTGCGAACGTAGCTGACCGAAACGAGACGACGAATGAGTTCCCGCTGTTCGAACAACATACCGGGGCGCAGAGAAATCATTAAGTTTTTATATTCGGACGGGTCACCGAGAGAATAAATGCACGACACGCTTGCAACGATAATGACGTCCGACCGTTCCAGCAGCGACGAAGTGGCACTGTGCCGCAACCGGTCGATTTCATCGTTAATCAACGCGTCTTTTTCAATATACATATCCTTGCCGGGGATATAAGCCTCCGGCTGATAATAATCGTAATAAGAGACAAAATACTCCACGGCTGCATCGGGAAAGAAGGCGCGCATTTCGGTGCACACCTGCGCAGCCAGCGTCTTATTCGGCTCCAAAATCAGGGTGGGACGATTGAACCCGGCAATCACGTTGGCCATGGTAAAGGTTTTACCCGAGCCGGTAACGCCGAGCAGCGTCTGCATTTTTTTGCCTTCCTTCAGGCCCTGCAAAAGAGAAGCAATTGCCTGCGGCTGGTCGCCTGTCGGCACAAATTCGCTTTTCAAAACAAAATCACCCATACGCGCGTCCCCCTTTCTGCCGTCATTTTGAAATATCGCTTCGTTTATTCAACGTTTGGGGCGTACAGTTTGGCAAGACCGCCCTCCGAAGTTTCTTTATAATAACGAGACATATCCAATCCCGTTTGATACATCGTTTCCACTACCAAGTCAAATGAAATCTTGCGGCTGTCCGTTAAAAAGTTTGCCAAATTGACAGCATTGATGGCACGCATGGCTGCGACGGCGTTACGCTCGATACACGGGATTTGTACCAAACCGCGCACCGGATCGCACGTCAACCCCAAATGGTGCTCCATAGCGACTTCCGCGGCGTACTCGGTCTGCTCAATCGACTGTCCAAGCAATTCGGATAATGCAGCAGCCGCCATAGAACAGGCACTGCCGATTTCCGCCTGGCAGCCGCAGGCTGCACCGCTGATGGACGCATTGGTACGAATGACGTTCCCGATAATTCCTGCCGTTGCAAGGGCATGCAGCACGTCGGGATCCATATAATAATTTCTTTGTTGATAGTACATCAAAACCGCCGGAAGCACGCCGCAGGCACCGCAAGTCGGCGCCGTGACAATCACGCCGCCCGCCGCATTCTGTTCGCCGGCAGCAAACGCATAGGCGCAAATCATACGGTTATCCCGCGTGGCGTCATCCTCATACCCATTGCGGTTGGAATAAAGGATACCGGCGCGCCGCTGCACGTGAAGACCGCCCGGCAGTTCACCGGTTGCGGCAAGTCCTTCCGCAATACAGGTACGCATAGTTTCCCACACCCGTTTTAAATACGTCCAAACGGCAGGTCCTTCGTATTTTTCAACGTACTGCCACAAATGCAGGTTGTTTTCACGGCAATACGCTGCAATTTCGGCAAAATTGCCGTGCGGGTAAACAATCTGCTCGGCATGCGCCGTCGTTTCGCCGTCAACAATGATATCCCCGCCGCCGACGCTGAAAACGCGCATAGTCCCGACGGTTGTTCCGTTTTGCAAAGCGACGAAGTCCAAGGTATTGGGATGCGGCAGATCGGCGGTTGTCACGTCGCACGTGATTTCCGTTCTGTCGACGCCGAGAACGTTTTTAAGAATTCTGTCCGTGCCGTGTCCGACGCCTGTTTTTGCCAAAGAGCCGTATAAAACGACCCGATACGCATCGGCATTGGGATACCGCGCCATAAACAGAAGCGCTGCCTTTTCAGGTCCCATTGTGTGCGAGCTGGACGGTCCGCGTCCGATTTTATATAATGATTGAATGCTGTACATTCCGGAATGTGCTCCGGGTTCCGCATGAACGTTCATACGCTGCCTCCCACCAATCGTTCATTTCGCCGGGATACTCGTTTTATTTCAATTCCACGACGGTTACACCGCCGTCGCCTTCCCCGTACTGACCGATACGGTAACCGGCAATTCGTTTATCACCGCGCATAAATTGCCAAAGGGCATTACGCAAAGCGCCGGTTCCCTTGCCGTGAATCAGCTGGACGGACTTTACGTTGTGCAGGACAGCCTCGTCTAAATATTTATCCACCATCAGCCATGCCTCTTCCCCGTTTTTACCGCGCAAATCGATTTCGGGAGAGAATGAGCTGCTGACTGAAACGGTGTACGAGGCAGCCGGTTTGGTCTTTTTTTCACTGTCCGTGAAAAGCGGTTTGCTTTCTTCAAGCCGTACGTTTTCCAATTTGGTTCTCGTGTTCAGAATACCCGTTTGTACGACGAGGTTCCCGTTTTTGTCGGGGAGTTCCGCCACAATTCCCTTTTTATGCAGCGTAACCAAATACACTTCATCGCCGATGCGCAAGGGGCGCGGCAGCACGTACGGGCCTTCCTCTTTTTCTTCGACGGGATCGAACTTATCCTCGTTTTCACGAATCATCTTTTTTACGTTGGCACGCGTTTGTCGAATTGTATCGCCGAGATCGGCGGACTCGCGCGCCTTGCGGACCTTATCCATTTCCGCCAGGATATAATCGCTGGAAGCCTTGGCACTTTGTACCATGGCAAGTGCCTGGCGGCGCGCCTTTTCGGTTTCTTTTTCAGCGGCAGCAAGCCGTTCCTTGATTTCCTTTTCTGCTTCTGCTTTAAATCGCTCGTAGGATTCCCGCTGCTCAATCATGGCATCACGGTTCTTTTCCATCTCCAACCGTTCGGCATCGAGTTTTTGAATCACGTCTTCAAACCGGCGATTATCGGAGCTGAGCAGTTCCCCTGCCCGTTCCACGATGGCGGCAGGCAAACCGAGTTTTTCGGATATGGCAAAGGCGTTGGATTTACCGGGAGCGCCGATAATCAGTTTATACGTCGGTTTCAGCGTCTCGACGTTAAATTCGCAGGAAGCGTTGCTGACACCCGGCGTTTCCAGTGCAAACGCTTTTAATTCGGCATAATGCGTTGTAGCGGCGCAGACAGCACCGGCGGCACGCACCGATTCAATGATGGAAACGGCCAGTGCGGCACCTTCCACGGGGTCGGTTCCGACGCCGAGCTCGTCAAACAAAACGAGCGACGCATCATCCACTTCCTTCATGATTTCCACGATTTTCACCATATGGGAAGAAAACGTGGACAACGATTGTTCAATACTTTGTTCATCCCCCAAATCCACCAAAACGTGACGGAATACACCGAGGGACGACGAGGGGGCGGCAGGAATATGCAGACCGGCCTGCGCCATCAATAAGAACAGCCCCAACGTTTTCAGCGTAACCGTTTTGCCGCCGGTATTGGGGCCCGTAATAATCATCGTATCGAAATCGTCCCCGATATGCACGTCAATCGGCACAACGCGGTCCCGCGGAATCAGCGGGTGGCGTGCCTGCATAAGACGGATACTGTGATTGTCCGTCAACGTCGGGGAGACACCGCGCATCTGCACGGAAAGTTCCCCGCAGGCAAACCAGAACGACAATTCGACGATATTATGCAGGTTCAAAACAATCTCACCGGAATGGTCGCTGACCTTGGCGGACAGTTCCGCCAATATACGCTCAATTTCATGCGCTTCCTTTGCCTCGAGCAAACGGAGCTCGTTATTGGCTTCGACCACCGCCATCGGCTCGATGAACACCGTGGCGCCGGATGACGACGTATCGTGTACCAAACCGGAAACGTCGTTTTTGTGTTCGACTTTGACCGGCACAACGTAGCGGCCGTCGCGTGTGGTTACGATATTTTCCTGCAGATACTTTGTCGCATTACCGGAAACGTACTTTTGCAGCGTGTCCTTAATATGATTGTGGGCCGCTCTTTTTTTGCGTCGAATCTCGGCAAGTGCCGGCGACGCCTCGTCCGCCATCGTATCCTCCGCAAAAATGGAGCGGGTGATGACGTCCTCCAACGGACGAACCGCAATCAAGCGCTCAAATATTTCGTCAAGCGCCGTATCAAAATCGGTATTAACGTGAATGTAGTCCAAAAGACCGCGTGCGGTCCGCAGCACGTTAGCCACGTCAAGCAATTCGCGCATGGACAGCGTAGCACCCTTATCCGCACGTTCGCAGGCATCGGCAACGTCACGAATCAAACCGAACGACGGGTGCCCTTTTCTTTCCAACAAGCGGCGCGCATCGGACGTATAGCGCTGCCGTTTCATCACGGTCACCGCATCATCGGACGGCGTCAGCATCATTGCGCGCGCCTTTGCACCCTCCGTGGAAGCGCAGGCCGCAAGCATTTCGCGAATTTTATCAAATTCAAGCGTTTGTAACGTTTTTTCTGTAAAACTCATTGTTTTATCCTTTTTTTATGTTCGTGCTGCCCGGAAGCATGGATTTATAAAAATCCAATGAATCAAAACCGCGTTCCAGGTGGTGCAGCAGATACGTTTCGGTGGCAACGGACAGTTCGTCCAAAGATTCTTCCGGCAAAGAGAATGAAAGCATCTTCGCCATTTCCGTTTGCGACAGGTAACACAGTGCCTGCCGCGTCGACGCATGCAGCGGCAATATGACGGAACGAACACCCTCCTCGGCGTCAAGCTGTTCCTGCGTTACCGAAAAAACGTGGAGACAATCGGTGCACGTCAAATTACCGTTCATGACGTTAAGATAGGTTAAATCCGCCTCTTTTTTGCCGCATCGGGCACAGCCGGACAGGTCAGGCTCGTATCCTTCTTCGCAGGCAACGCGCCATTCAAATGCCGACTTAATCAACCGTCTGTCCTTTTTACCGGCATCCAGCGCATACAGCGAATTTAACAGCAGGCGCTGCAGCGTTTCACAAGACACGCCCTCACCGGATACGTCGTATGCCACGTCGCAAAAATAGGCTGCCAGGTTGAGGGCATCAAAGTCCTCGGTCAAATGATAGAACCGGCAATTCGGCGTCCCGCCGCGCAGCCAGTACAAATCGCCTTTACGATACAGTTCCAGGTTGGCGTACAAAAAAGGCTGGCAGAGCGACAACTGGTTACTGTGCACGGACCGGCCGCCTTTGGCCATAATGGTGATGCGGCCAAGACTGCCGGAAAGCGCCGTCAGCATACGGTCGTGTTCACCGGATGAGACAACGCGAATGATGACTGCGTCGGTTGTGAGCAGCATACCGCACCCTCCTTTTTTAATCGATAATAATCAATTGTAAAACTGCGTTTTCCAATTGGAAGCCGCGCGGCGGGGTTACGCGCACTTATCGCCGCCCTCAAAAATCGAAGATTTTTGAAGACACCCCTGTGTGCGCGGACTCGCTTTGCTCGTCTAAAAGGTGTTTTTTCGGCGGCAAAGCTGCCGAAAAAACGAATTTAATAATAACCTTCTGTTTTTTACAATTGACTGTAAATCGTTAACCGTTTGAAAGCAAAAATCAGTTCGATTTAACTTCCAATCCCATTTTTTTCATAATATCGTCCTGACGGCGGCGCATATCGGCGTCATCCTCGTCCGATTTTTCGTGGTCGTATCCCAGCAGATGCAGCATAGAGTGCGCCGTGAGGAACGCCACTTCACGTTCGGAACTGTGGCCGAAGGTTTCTGCCTGTGTTTGCGCCTGTTCCAGGGAAATCACGATATCGCCGAGTTCGTTCATGAACTCGTCCATGGGGGGTTCTTCGCTCCCCTCGTAATCAAACAGCGGGAACGAAAGCACGTCCGTCGCGGCGTCCTTACCGCGAAACTTTTTGTTCAGTGCACGAATACCCACGTTGTCCGTAAACGTCACGGATACTTCAACGGGGTTTTCAAACTGCTCATAATCCAGCGTTGCCTCGATGGCACCGCGGACGAGCATTTTCAGTTTATACGTTACGGTCACCTTATCCTGGGTGTTTTCATAAGCCACTTTCAATTTCATTTTGCGTTTCATGTCGTACCGCTTCCTTTTTTGTGATATGTATACGTTGCCGTACGCTCGGCGTGACGGGCAGGTTCTTTTTCTGCATTGCGCCGGTCGTATTTTTCGTATGCCAAAATAATTTTTTGCACCAGTTTATGGCGCACTACGTCCCTTTCGGAAAAATGATGAATGGCGATGTCGTCAATACCGTCTAAAATCTTGACTGCCTGTGACAAACCGCTTTTTATGCCGCCGGGCAGGTCAGTTTGCGTCAGGTCCCCCGTAACGACGGCGCGGGAGCCGGCGCCCAAACGGGTCAAAAACATCTTCATTTGTTCGGGGGTGGCATTCTGCGCTTCGTCCAAAATAATAAAAGAATCGTCCAGCGTTCTGCCGCGCATATAGGCCAGCGGCGCAATTTCAATCGTTCCCTTCTCTACGTGACGCTGATAATTCTCCGCGCCCATCATTTCATACAGGGCATCGTACAACGGACGAAGGTAAGGGTCGATTTTACTTTGCAGGTCACCCGGCAAAAAACCGAGTCGTTCGCCCGCTTCAATGGCCGGCCGCGTTAAAATGATACGATTGACCTGTTTTTCACGCAATGCCTTGACGGCCATGGCAACGGCCAAAAAAGTCTTACCCGTGCCGGCAGGGCCGACGCCGAGAACGATGGTGTTTTTCGCAATCAGGTCGACGTATTTTTTCTGCCCGAGCGTTTTGGCTTTGATGGGTTTGCCGCGCACCGTGACGCAAATACAGTCCCTGTCAAACGATGCGAGGTCCGTTTCCTCCCCGTCGGCTGTCATATGACACAAATAAGAAACCGTTTGCTCGTCCACCGGACCGTCCTGTGCCTTTTTCATAATTTGCCGAAGAACAGAAGCGGCAGCGTTTACCCCGTCCTCGGGCCCGTCAACAACCAGCGCATTGCCGTTTTCGCCGGACCGATTATAGACAGCCACGCCGAACTGCGTCTCTACCGCTTTGATATTTGCATCGAATGCGCCGAACACATTGGCCAGCTGATCACCGGCGCCGACCGGAATGGTAATTTGACTCATAAATATCTCCCCAAAAAGCAACGACAGCCGCCGTCAGCTTTTTCTATCCTCGTTGATATACCCAAAATCGGTTACACCGCGCAATGAATCGCGCCAGTTATCTTTTACACGAACCCAAAGATTTAAATAGACCTTCGTGCCGAATATTTTTTCCATATCCTCACGGGCGTACGTGCCGATCAGTTTCAGTTCGGCGCCGTTCTTGCCGACGAGGATCCCCTTGTGTGAGTTCTTTTCCACGTAAATCTCGGCGCGAATGCTGATCAGTCCGTCTTCCTCTTTGAAGTCCTCGATGACGACGGCGCAACCGTGCGGCACTTCCTTATCCAGCGTACGCAGAATCTTTTCACGAATGATTTCGGAAGCAATCTGCCGTTCGGGCTGGTCGGTTACGATGTCATCCGGGAACATCCACGTTCCTTCCTGCAGAAACGCCGAACATTCCTGCAGCAGTTCGTCCACGGCAGTTCCGTTTTTCGCACTGATCGGAACGACGGCAGCGTAATCGTGGAGCGCGGCGTACTGCGCAATCGCACCGGCAATTTGTTCCCTGTTGTATTCGTCGACCTTGTTCAACGCGAGAACAAGCGGCGTCCCGGACTGCTTGGCATAGGTGATAACGCCCTCTTCCACCTTGGAAATTTCCCGGCCGACGTCGGCCATCAAAATAACGGCATCGGCGTCCGTCATGGCGCTTTTGGCGGTTTTCACCATGAAATCCCCCAAACAGTTGCGCGGATTGAAAATACCGGGCGTATCAAAAAATACGATTTGATTTTCATCTTTTGTATAAATACCGAGAATCCGGTTACGCGTGGTTTGCGGCTTATTGGAAACAATGGCAACTTTTTCACCGAGAATCCGGTTGAGCAACGTGGATTTACCCACGTTCGGACGGCCGACAATCGCGATAAAACCTGTTTTAGTCATAAGAACCTCTCCCTAAAATAATTAATCGATATATTATAGCATATTATAATTTATAAGTCTATATATGCCGTGCTTTTTCAAGCACGGAAAGCAAAAAAGCCGCAGCGCTGCCGGAA
>DCGU01000051.1 GCA_002315325.1 Clostridiales bacterium UBA1770 | reverse complement strand
AATAGGCTTTGTCAGTGGTCTGAAGGTGCCGCCAAAAAATGGCGGCACCTTGTTTTTTTCTGTCAGGCTCCGAAGGAACTGTATGATTCCTTTACTTTATTGAGTCGTTATTGTGTCTTTTTGAAAATCCGGAACGTACCCGACGTCCGAAGATGACCGCTGCTGGCGACAACCGAGGAATCCCATTTTCTCGGCAACGTCTAAAACGGAATTGTATTCAAAAGCTGTGATTTTTCTGCGCAAATTGGCGAATTCCGAATCTTTCGCAAATTCAGGGGTGTATTGGCTCATCAAGGATAACAGAAAGCCGTCCCGCGGCAAAAGGCTGTCCAGGTCCTGCAGCACCTGCAGCGAATCTTTCCTGCATCCGGGCAAAACAAGATGCCGAATAACCAATCCTTTTTGCAGCATGCCGTCATCGTCAAAAACGGGTTTGCCGGTTTGCCTGTACATTTCAACCAGTGCCGATTTGGCAACGTCGGGATAATCGGGCGCCGCAGAATATTGGCCTGCCAGTGTAGTTGAACTGTATTTATAATCGGGGAGATAAACGTCAATAATGCCGTCAAGCTTTTTTAACGTCTCAACCTTCTCATATCCGCCGGTGTTATAGACAAAAGGAACGTTCACTTTGGGCTTAACTTCTGTTAAAACCGGAAGAAGATAGCCGACGTAATGCGTTGGTGTTACTAAATTGATGTTGTGTACGCCTTGTTCGGCCAGCGATAAGATAATGGTTTTTAACTCGTTTTGTGTAACGTCTTTCCCATAGTGCAAATGGCTGATAACGTGATTTTGGCAAAAGATGCATTGCATATTGCAACCGGAAAAAAAGATTGTTCCGGAACCGTTTTTGCCGCTGAGAAACGGTTCTTCCCACATGTGTTTGGCGTATCTGGCGATCCTGATATGATTATCTGCACTGCAAAAGCCGATTTGACCGGCTTCCCTGTCTGCACCGCATTCACGGGGACACATAAAACAAGCTGACATAGAGACTCCTAAATATTATATTTATATTGCTATTTGTCGCGTATTGTGCTAAAATAATACGGGTAATTTTTATTTTCTTATATTGTATATATTGAAAGGACACAAAAATGAGTAAGTTCAGAAAAATCGGTATTTTAACTTCCGGCGGTGACGCTCCCGGTATGAATGCATGTTTCCGCGCTGTGGCCAGAAAGGCCTTGAGCGAGGGCGTAGAGACCATGGGCATCATGGAGGGTTACAACGGCTTGATCAATGACGATATGATTGAATTGTCGTCTTCTGCGGTTCGTAACATCGTTCAGCTCGGCGGTACGAAACTTTATTCCAGCCGCTGCCTGGAGTTTGCTACTCCCGAAGGCATGCAAAAGGCATTGGATACTTGTAAAAAGGAGCATATCGATGCAGTCATTGCTATCGGCGGTGACGGCACTTTCCGCGGCGCTCTTGATTTGACGGCACACGGTATTCCTTCCATCGGCCTCCCCGGCACGATTGACAACGATATTACGGCGTCCGATTATACGATCGGGTTCGATACGGCCATGAATACCACCATCGATATGATTGACAACCTGCGCGACACGTGCGAATCGCATAAGCGTTGTGACGTTATCGAGGTTATGGGCAGAAACTGCGGTCAAATTGCCCTGCTCTCCGGTATTGCAACCGGTGCCGTTGCCGTTGCTATCCCCGAAATGCCTTTTGATACGGATGCAACGATTGCAAGAATGGCTGCACTTCGCAAGGCCGGCAAGAGAAGCATGATTGTTGTCGTCAGTGAAGGCTGCGCGCCGGTTGACGGTGTCCCCTTCGGTGAATATTTGACGAAGCGCCTGAACAGCGAGACTGAAATCGAAACCAAATTCTTCAGACCCGCTCATACGGTCCGCGGCGGTTCTCCCAAACTGCGTGACAGAGTCACTGCAACTGCCATGGGTGTGAAGG
The DNA here is from genome assembly GCA_002315325.1 of Clostridiales bacterium UBA1770. Classification (GTDB taxonomy): domain Bacteria; phylum Bacillota; class Clostridia; order Oscillospirales; family CAG-272; genus UBA1770. The sequence continues at coordinate 12,550 of DCGU01000051.1, read as the reverse complement.
CCGTTGAAGAATTGCTGGCCGGTAAGAGCAATGAGGTCATTTGCGAAATTGACGGTGCCATTCGTCCCGTCGAAATCAATTACGCACTGACGGTTGACAGAATGTATAAAAACAAGCTGAAGGCCGGTGACCTCGACCGTTTCAATAATGATCAGCTGGAACAGATGAAGGCACTGTGCGAAAAACGCAAAAAGTACATTGAAACAATGTACAAATGTGCGAACGAAACTGCTGACAGAGCATAATATGATGGTTAAAAGGTGCTGCATTTGCAGCACCTTTTTCAGTTGAAGCTGATTTGTTGAAATGACACGCGTTTTATCCGTTGAAACGAAAGAACGGAAGGACTGAATCGGGAGAATCCTTCGTCTATGAAAAAACCGTAATTTGTTTCGGAAACAAATTACGGTTATGGAGCGGACAACGGGAATCGAACCCGCATCGTTAGCTTGGGAAGCTAAGGTTTTACCACTAGACTATGTCCGCATAACGTTTGATATTATATAGCAATTGCCGGGTTTTGTCAAGGGCAGGACTGAAAAATGTCCTGCCCTGACAAATATACGCTTTATTGGATACTGCCGCCGATTGAGGTAATAAACTTGATAAAATGATCTCTGCCCTGCGGCGTGTTTTTGTAAACGCCGGCATCTTCCAGTACTTTAACGAATACTTTCCCGATTTCTTTTTCCAAAATGGCATTTACGTTATCAGGTGTGAAAGTATAAGTTTTGGATAAGACTTTAACCCATTCGGCATGTTTGGAAAGGTCTTCGTCATTGTCAACAGATTTACCGGCAAGTAAAAACGCACTCAGCTTTTCCATTTCAAATTTAAGTCGTGCGGGCAGCACGGCAAGACCCATAACCTCAATTAAACCGATATTTTCCTTTTTGATATGATGCAATTCCGCATGCGGGTGGAAAACACCGAGCGGGTGTTCTTCAGACGTGATATTGCAGCGAAGAACGAGATCCAACTCAAATTTGTCGTTTCTCATTCTGGCAATGGGCGTAACCGTATTATGCGGCTCACCGTTTGTTTCCGCCAAAACACCGACCTCGTCATCGGAATAGCGTCGCCATTCTTTTTGAATATAATCGGCCGCCTCAATCAGTTCTTCTTTATCGGAGGAAGATAATCTGATAACGGACATCGGCCAATGGACAATGCCGGCGGAAATGCCTTTAAAGGCGTCAAATTTAACCTGTGTGCGAATGGGCGCTTTTTCCATGGCAAAAGTATAATGACCGCCCTGCATATGGTCATGGGTCAAAATTGAGCCGCCAACGATTGGCAGATCTGCATTGGAACCCAAGAAATAGTGCGGGAACTGCTCCACGAAACTCAATTGGCGCACAAACGTATCACGGCTGATTTTCATCGGTTCGTGTTTGTCTGATAACACGATGCAATGTTCATTGTAATATACATAGGGAGAATATTGGAAGTACCAAGTATCATTTGCCAAGCGGACGGGAATCTGACGCAGGTTTTGTCTTGCCGGGCTCTTTACGTTGCCTGCATATCCTTCGTTTTCATGGCACAGAAGGCATTGAGGATATCCCGTTTGCGGCATGCTTTTGGCAGCGGCAATTGCTTTGGGGTCTTTTTCCGGTTTTGAAAGATTGATCGTAATATCAATGTCACCGTACTCGCTGGCGACAACCCAGCGCTTATCTTTACAAATACGATAGGAACGTATGTAATCGCAATCATTACAATATTGGTAAAACCAATGCGTTGCTTTTTCCGGCGACTCACGATACAGTTCGTTAAAGCGGTGAATGACTTCGCTCGGCTTTGAAACGAAGACTCCCATCAAAGACGTGTCAAATAAATCGCGATAAACAACGCTGTTGCTGTCAATCAGACCATTCTCTGCTGCATAATCATCCAGCACGGCCAAAATCGACTCCAGCGGTTCGTTTTCAACTTCACCCGGATCTTGATAGGTATCAAGGTTCAATAGTGCGAGAAGCCCGTTTTGAGCCCATACGCGGTCTTCTTCTTCAATAAGACTTGTGTTGACGGCATAATTTATCAGTTGCTTAATGGAAATATTCACGTTTTGAACCATGGTGATGCCTTCTTTCGTGAAAGAATAAAAAAGAATCATAAAAAAATGGTGCGGGTAACAGGACTTGAACCTGCACGGTTGCCCATCGGATCCTAAATCCGACGCGTCTGCCAATTCCGCCATACCCGCATGTTGCATATTATAACATTTGCAAAAAAGAAAGTCAATCTCGGCTTATACGATGGAGTACGAGCTCCATCGCATAAGCCATATTTGAAAACGAGGAAATCAAATACTGAATAACAAATCAACGTAGGTCGGGAAAGGCCAAGCGTCTTTTGAAATGATTGTTTCTGCCTCATCGGCAAAATCACGTACTGCTTTCATTGCCGGTAAAACGTTGTTTCTGTAGACGTGAGAGAGTTCTTCTTTTGATACTGCGGCGTCGGCTTTGCAATCGGAAAGCAATACTTTCAGCCGTTCGGTTGCCGTATAGAACCCGGAAGAAAGCGTAACCAGCGTATCAAATAAATGCTTTTGTGCTGTGTTGTTCACGGCTGATTCCGCCATCAGCTTGGGCGCATTGATTAGAAAAGCGGATAAGTCGTTCATTTCTTTGCGAATAGCCGGCATGATTTGCTTTTGCGCCATATCCAACATGGTGGCTGCTTCAATGTGAATGGTCTGACAGTAATTGGTCAGCATGATTTCTTCACGGCTTTGCAATTCGGTAAGAGAAAAAACTTCCTGTCTTTTAAACAGTTCAACGTTTTTGGCATTTAATAAAAACGGAACGGCTACGTCAGTTGAAGCCAAATTCAAGAGGCCGCGCCTTGCAGCTTCTTCTTTCCACTCTGTACTGTAATTGTTGCCGGAAAACAGGATTTTTTTGTGTTTTTTGACAGTACGTGCCACAAGCAGGTTGAGCGAAGTATTAAAATCATCCGCCTTTTCCAATTCGTCGGCGAATTGCTTTAAAACTTCTGCAACGCAAGTGTTGAGTACGATGTTCGGTTCGGAAATAGAAAACTCGGAACCGGGCATTCTGAATTCAAATTTATTCCCTGTAAAAGCAAACGGAGAGGTTCTGTTGCGGTCGGTTGCATCTTTTTGAAAATCAGGCAGCAAATCAACACCTAAATGCATGGTTGATTTATGTGTCTTCATCTTATTTCCGCGGCAAAAAGCTTCCAAAATGGCAGTCAAATCATCACCCAGGAAAATAGACATAATTGCCGGCGGTGCTTCATTGGCACCGAGTCGATGATCATTCCCTGCACTGGCAACCGATAACCGCAGTAAATCCTGATACTCATCAACGGCTTTGATGACGGCAACAAGGAATAAAATAAATTGTGCATTTTCTGCAGGGGATGAACCGGGTTCCAAAAGATTGATACCGGTATCTGTAATCAGTGACCAGTTATTGTGTTTTCCGCTGCCGTTTACGTTTGCAAACGGCTTTTCGTGTAACAAACAAACCATATTGTGTTTGCGGGCAACTTGCTTCATCATTGCCATTGTTAACTGGTTTTGATCGGCAGCTAAATTGGACGTTGTAAAAATGGGTGCCAATTCATGCTGTGCGGGTGCGGTTTCATTATGTTCCGTTTTGGCATATACACCCAACTTCCATAATTCCTCATCCAATTCGTGCATGAACTCGATGACACGCTGCGGAATTGTGCCGAAATAGTGGTCGTTCAATTCCTGCCCTTTGGGGGATTTTGCGCCGAAGAGCGTTCTGCCGGTGATAATCAGATCTTCGCGTTGATTAAACAGTTTACTGTCGACAAGGAAGTACTCTTGTTCGGCACCGACAGTCGGTGTAACGCGGTTGACGGTCTTATTGCCGAATAATCGTAATACGCGAACAGCCTGTTTGTTCAGCGCCTGCATGGAACGCAATAACGGCGTTTTTTTATCCAACGCTTGCCCGCCGAAGGAACAAAATGCAGTTGGAATACAAAGTGTTTTATCTTTTACAAAAGCATAGGAGGAGGGGTCCCAGGCGGTGTATCCCCTTGCTTCAAAAGTGGCGCGAATGCCGCCGGACGGCAAACTGGAAGCATCCGGTTCGCCCTTAATCAGTTCTTTCCCGGAAAACTCCAAAATGGGTTTTCCGTTTTTGATAGATAAAAAACTATCGTGCTTTTCAGCAGTGATACCTGTCATGGGTTGGAACCAATGCGTAAAATGCGTTGCACCGCGTTCAATGGCCCAATTTTTCATACCATCGGCAACCTGACCGGCAATATGCGCATCCAAAACAGCCCCCTGCGCGATGGTACGCTGCAAGGAAGCATATACGTCTGCAGGCAAATATTGCTGCATGGAATCATCGTTAAAGACGTTGATGCCGAATAATTCAGGAATGCTCATGTTATCACCTCTGAAAAACAAAATAACTAAGTAAATGTGACAAAATAAATGACGTAATTCTATCACAAATGCCCGCATTGGCGGGCATTTGTGATGAGTTAAGATTTAATAATTATACGGAATGTACACCGGTTGCGGCATTGGAAGACGTGCCGTCAAGCTTATACTTTTGTGCCTTACGGTACTCAAAGAATTTGAGTGCAACCTGGTCAAACAAAGCGTAGGTCAAAACGTCCTCGTCCTGTTCGATGTAGTTCGCAATCTTGGCACGCAATTCGTCCAATTCGGGTTTCAGCATATCGGCAGGACGGCAGGTAATGCGCTCACCGTCGCCGATAATTTTCTTTGCGAATGCAGGATCAATATCAACGGGCGTTTTACCGTATTCGCCGGCAACGATGCCCTTGAATTCTTTGGTGACCATCTTGTAACGTTCGCCGTTCAGTACGTTGAACACGGCCTGAGTACCGACAATCTGGGAAGAAGGCGTAACAAGGGGAGGATAACCGACGTCTGCACGCACGCGCGGAACTTCTTCCAAAACGGCAGTAAGCATTTCCTCTTTGCCGGCTTGCTTCAACTGGGACATCAGGTTGGACAACATACCGCCCGGAACCTGATACAAAAGTGCGTTGACGTTGACGTTCAAAGCCTTCGGATTTAAGAGGCCTTCCTTCAAATACTTTTCGCGCAAAGGCGTGAAGTATTTGGTGATAACGTCAAGTTTTTCAAGGCTCAAACCGGTATCGTATTCCGTACCCTGCAGAGCGGCAACCATCGTTTCGGTGGCGGGTTGAGAAGTACCCATGGCCATGGGAGAAATGGCGGTATCAATCACGTCAACACCGGCCTCACATGCCTTCATCAACGTCATGGAAGCTAAACCGGCGGTATAGTGTGTATGCAATTGAATCGGCACTTTAACAGCGCTCTTCAGCGTTTTTACCAATTCATATGCATCGTACGGCTTGAGCAAACCGGCCATATCCTTGATACAAATGGAGTCGGCACCCATTTCCTCCAACTGTTTTGCATAGTTGAAATAGTAATCCATCGTGTAAACGGGCCCGGTCGTGTAGCTGAATGCTGCCTGAACGTGGCCACCTTCTTTTTTAGTGGCGTTGATGGCAGTTTTCAGGTTGCGGGGATCGTTCAGAGCGTCGAAAATACGGATGATGTCGATGCCGTTTGCAATGGATTTTTGCACGAAATATTCAACGACGTCATCGGAATAGTGACGATAACCCAAGATGTTTTGACCACGGAACAACATCTGCAGCTTTGTGTTCTTTACGTGAGCACGGATTTTGCGCAAACGTTCCCAAGGGTCTTCGTTCAAGAAACGAAGACTTGCATCAAAAGTGGCACCGCCCCATGCTTCGAGGGAGTGGTATCCGACTTGGTCTAAAGCTTCCAAAATGGGAAGCATCTGTTCTGTCGTCATTCTTGTGGCAATCAGGGATTGATGAGAGTCACGCAGAACTGTTTCTGTAATTTTAACTTGTGCCATAATACAAATCTCCTCTACTGAATTAAGCGAACCAGGACAGGAACACGCCGGCAGCAACGGCAGAACCGATTACACCTGCCACGTTAGGCCCCATCGCGTGCATTAACAGGAAGTTGGAAGGATCTTCTTTCTGTCCGATTTTTTGGGATACGCGTGCTGCCATAGGAACGGCAGAAACACCTGCGGAACCAATCAAGGGGTTGATGGCATTACCGCCTGCAAGAATATTCATTACCTTTGCAGTCAGCAAACCGCCAACCGTTGAAATGCAGAATGCAACCAAACCGCAGAAAATAATCAGTACGGTACGCAAACTTAAGAAGTTGTCTGCGCTGGCAGTTGCACCGACGGAAATGCCCAGGAAAACGGTAACGATATTCATTAATTCGTTTTGAACGGTCTTCGATAAACGTTCCGTTACGCCGCATACGTTAAGCAAATTACCGAACATAAGACAACCGATCAGCGGGACGGCATCGGGAATAATTAAACCAACCAGTCCGGTAACAACAATCGGGAACAAAATCTTTTCCGTCTTGCTGACGGTGCGCAATGCGGTCATTTTAATTTTGCGTTCGCGTGGCGTTGTAATCAGCTTCATGAACGGTGGTTGAATCATGGGAATCAAAGCCATATAACTGTAAGCGGCAATCGCTATGGCACCAAGCAAATGGGGTGCCAGCGTTTTGGTGACCAAAATGGCCGTAGGACCGTCCGCACCGCCGATGATACCGATGGCGGCAGCTTCAAGGGGATTAAATTGACCGGAAATTAAAGCGGCGGAGAATGCAACAAAAACACCCAACTGAGCACCGGCACCGATAATTAAGCTTTTGGGGTTGGAAATCAACGGTGCAAAATCTGTCATCGCACCGATACCGATGAAAATCAAGCAGGGATAAATACCGAGTTTAACACCCAGGTACAATAAATCCAAAAGGCCGCCGTGATGCAATACGTATGCAAAATCAATTTCGCCTTCCGAAATAAAGAAATCCAAATGGAACATATTGGCGCCGGGAAGATTGGTAAGTAACATACCGATAGCAATCGGTAACAGCAAAAGCGGTTCAAACTGTTTAACGATGGCCAAATAGACCAGCAAACAGGAAATCCCTAACATAATCAGGGTTTTCCACCAATCGGCAGAACTGAACAGCTGTGCAAAACCGGTCCCGCGCAGAAAGTTAAGAATGCTGTCAAGCATTTTATCTATTTCCTTTCAGAGATTAGTTTAAAGAGAAAAGCACAGCGTCGGTAGCGACGGTAGAACCTTTGGTAACGTTAACGGAAGCAACAACACCATCAGTAGGTGCGCAAATATCATTTTCCATTTTCATGGCTTCCAGCACGCAAAGAACGTCGCCGCGCTTTACGGAATCGCCCTTTTGGAAATTGATTTTAATGATGTTACCCTGCATAGGTGCTTTGATTACGGTTGCACCGGCAGGGGCAGCAGCGGGAGCAGGAGCGGCTTTGGGAGCGGCAGGCGCTGCGTTTACAACAGGAGCAGCAGCAACGGGAGCGGAACCATTCGTTTCTTCAACAGTGACCTCGTAAGCGACACCGTTAACAGTGATTGTATAAGTTTTCATTATTTTTACTTCCCTTCAGTTATTATTTTGAAATTTTAGCGTTTTCACCGACGCGTTTAAAAGATACGACGCGGAAACCGGTTGCGTTTTTTTCGCTGTTGCTGCCAAGATAGGCGGCAACGGCTGCAGAAATGACAGCAATTAATTCATTATTGTCGGCAGAAGGAGCGGAAGCTGCGGCAGCAGGCGCTGCAGCGGGTTCGGAAACGCTATCCTTGTTATCGGATGCGGGCTTCTTTTTCGCGCCGCCTTCGGAAAATACACGGAAAAGAGACAATGCTGCCCACAAAATTGCCAAAACGGAAAAAATAACTGCCAATCCCAGGAGAGTCATTTTACCGGCATAGAGCCATCTTGCACCGGAAAATGCACCGCCAAGGTCTTCGGTTTCCTCAGCACAAGATATACACGTCAGCAGCAAGGAACAAGACGCGAAAATCTTGACGAGATTTTTTATTTTTTTCATAAGAGCCTCCTTACAGGGGCAAAACGGAATGCTTGCGTACGGGCATTTTTTCATTTTTGTCCATCAGCATGAATACTGCGGAACAAATGCGAGCGCGCAATTCACCGGCGTCTACTAGATCGTCAATGCAACCGTTTGCAGCAGCAACTGCAGGAGCGGCATATTTATTCTTCCATTCATCCACTAAAGACTCGCGGGAAGTTTCTGCGGTAACTTTGTCATTCCAAACAAACGCAACGGAAGCCTCGGGAGAGAGTACACCGATTGTGGCTTCGGGCAGTGCCAAAACAAGGTCGGCACCGAGTGACTTCGAACCCATTAAAGTAAAGGACGCACCGTAAGCAGGGCCTGTCAAAACGGTGATTTTTGCCGTGGAAGCACCTGCATACGCCATGGACAGTTTTGCCAATTCTGCAGAGAACTGTGCGGCTTCCTGTTCTTTGGCAACGGCAACGCCGCAGGAATTCACCAAAGTGACCACAGGCATATTAAATGCATCGCAGAATCCAATGAAGCGGGAGGCTTTGCGTGCGCCTGCGGCAGTCAGATTGCCGTTGTTTTCGGCAGGATTGTTGGCAACGATGCCAACGGTGACACCGCCCATTGTGGCAACGTACAATTTCATCTCAGGGGCATAAGCATTGCCGATTTCAAGGCAGGAACCGGCGTCGCAAAGATTGGCAACGGATGCCTCAAGATCATCGGCAAAGTTGACAGCGGAAACACGCTCACAATCATCGGTGTTCCCAACCAGTGCAGACAAGCCTGCATTGGCAGGAAGCATATCAATGAGTGCACGGACTTTGTCAAATGCAGCGCCTTCGTTTTCGCAAGTCAGGGAGGTTGCACCGTTAGCGGCGGCCCAATCGGCCGTGCCGACTTCCTTGCCGATCAGGAAAGGAGAATTGACGTACAATTTAGAACACTCCTCAATGCCGACGACAAAATCAAAAGAAGAAGCAGCTACGGCAGCCATACCGGGGCATACACCGGTAATAACGGCAATTTGAGGAACTCTGCCGGAAGCTTTAGCGGCACAATTCAGTAAAGTGCCGAAAGACGAGAGCGCAACCGCACCGTCATAGACAACGGCACCGGCCGTGTCAAATAAACCGATGACGGGCGCACCGTTCTTCAATGCCATGTCGTAAATCATTTCGATTTTTTTGGCATGAAGCTGGTCAACCGCACCCTGCATGTTATCCGCATCTTGGGAAAAAGCATAGGCCAGTTTACCGTTGACGGCACCATAACCGCCAATCACTCCCTCGCATGTCTCGGAACCGGCGCGCTTCATAAAGGAACCGACTTCAACGAAAGTACCCTCATCGAAGAGCGACAGAATTCTTTTGGCACCGATGGTGTCTCTGTTACCCATAGGAAAATCCTCCTTATATGTGATACATAAAAATACTATTAAGGCAGTTAAATAAACTTACTACCCATTATACTCAATTATACTCTATAAAGTCAACTATGTCAATATAAATAATGAAGTCTTCCGTTTCCCTGTCGAGCAAATCCTTCCTTTTTTGACGTAAAAAAAGGCGAAGAAGAACAATTAGCTATCGACAATTCGATCCATTTTGCACTTCTTCGCCGTTTCTGAAAAACTGCGGGTATTGTGTCAGATTATTTGATTTAAATAGAGACCCGCGCGGGCATTCCCTGATAATTCGGTTTATTGATAGGCGCCGCGTTCAAATTTGTTTTGTAATTCTTTTATATTCAGCTTATCGGCTGCAAAAGAACGTCTGAGCAGCTCGGCCGGTATATAATCGTCATACTTGTCGAAAACGGGCAGTTCCTTGCCTGAAACCAAATCGTTTAGGTCATCATCGTGGGTGACGATTTCATTCTTTAAAACCGAAAGCAGTTCTGCAGCGCTCCCCTGCTCCATTCGGAAGGTAACGTAGTAACAGCCCTCGAAATCAATGCCGGATATTTTGAACCGGTCGGCGTATTTAGCAAGAAACCGCCGCATTGTACGGAAAGACCGGGTTCCTGCCCAGGGGAACATACACCACGTATAACCGCCGAGCGGAACGAGTGTCTTTTGTAACATACCGGTGGCCCTTGCCGTATGTCTTGCGTCGCTTAAACGTTTGGCGGCACCGGGCAATAAATACGGATACACTGTGTCCTCTTCCAATATTTTTTTCATTCGTTCAAGAATAGCTGTGTGTATTTCACCGTAATCACCGGGCCATGATACTTCCATTTTTCCATCAACGCTTTTTACGTAAAGCAATTTGTGCTCGATATCAAGTTCTTCTACTTCCCAAACACGGCCCGCTAAGGCAAACCGATCGCCGACAGGCGGCGGTGAAGAAAGCGTTCCGATTTCATCGGAACCGTTACGTACCGTGAAATCATACGTGTCTTTGAAAACGGCGAAAAACTTATAGCTTTTCAGCAGCTGTTCGCCGCGCAGCCCAACAATCAGTCCCTTTTCCTCCGTCATTTCAAGGAAGTTATGATTAAGCATGGATAAAAGCAGCGTCCTGTAATCTTCTTTGGTTACGTGTGAGAAAACGGGTTGTTCCAACAGAAGAACTGCAAGATCGGCAGCAGTCATTTCACCCCTTGCAGCCAGTTGACTGAGCGTTTGATGAAACAGTAAACTGAACGGCATCGTTTTTTGATACGGCGGTTCAATAAACCGGTCTTCAATATATAATTGAATGATAGCAATACCTTGCAGTAACTGCCATGGCATCAGCTGCGGCAGCGGCGTATTGGGGAGCGGGTCTTCTTCCCTGAATACCATCATCATTTCGGGAGGTGTTTCTCTGCGCCCGGATCTGCCCAAACGCTGCAAAAAACTCATAACGGAGTTCGGCGCTTGATTTTGTACGATTCGTTCCAACTTGCCGATATCTATGCCGAGTTCCAACGTCACGGTTGCACACGTGACTACGTTTTCTTCATCGTTTTTTAATTTGAGTTCTGCTTCTTCGCGCAGCGATGCGGACAAATTTCCGTGATGAATCAAAAAACGGTCGGGTTCATTTTTGTATTTGGCAATTTGTCGAAACGTCGCCGTAAGATATTCCGTTTCTTCACGTGAGTTTGAAAAAACAAGACATTTTTTCCCGGCAACACAATCGTACATATATTCATACCCGGCGTCAAGCAGCGGTTTTTTTACTGAAGTGCCGTCGGAGGTCGGTTGTGAAACGGGAGCGTTCTGCATAAAGAAATGTTCCAGTCCCAGACGCCATTTGATTTTTTCCTGCGGCGGGACCGGCACGTCCGTCGGTTTGTTTGTGCCGCCGGAAAGCCATTGCGCCGCATAGGAAGTATCGCCGAGTGTTGCCGATAATCCGATTCTGCGCGGGACGTGACCGATCAGTTTTGCAATACGAATCAATTGACAGATGATTTGGTTCCCGCGGTCGGACCCGGTCAACGTATGAATCTCATCTATGATAACGTATCGTAAATCACGGAAAATACGGGGGACGTCGTTTGATCTGCGAATCAGCATAGCCTCCAATGATTCGGGGGTGATTTGCAGTATCCCCTTCGGATTATCCAATAATTTCTTTTTTTGCGAAGAGGCCACGTCACCGTGCCAATGTGTCACCGGAATGCCGGAAGCGTCCAATAATTCCGTCATTCTGGAAAATTGGTCGTTGATTAAACTTTTTAACGGCGCGACATATAGCACACCTACACTGTCAACCGGGTTGTCGTATAAATCGCTGAGAATCGGAAAGAAAGCCGCCTCCGTTTTACCGCTGGCAGTGGAAGATGTCAACAGTAAGTTGCTGTCATGATAGAAAAGAGACGCGGCTGCAGCAACCTGGATTTCTTTTAATTGAGACCATCCGTGTGCATAGATATATTCTTTTATAAAATCCGGAAATCTGTCGAAAATCGCATTTTCATTTGAGACAGCATCCATGAGTTATCTCCTGTTCGTGTTAAAATACAATATCGTTGGCAGCATATTTTGCCGTGTCTTTGCGTTCGGTCTCTTCTGCTGCAGCATTTGGATTATCGTTTTGCGTACGTTCCATACCGCTGATGACGTCGGCAAAGCGTTTGTCGGGATTTTGATATAAAAGATCGAGTATAAACAGAAAATCGCGGATAACTTCACGTGGGGTAATCATTTCGTCAGCACCTATTCTTGACAGGCATTTGTTATAAAACGAAATCATTTCTTCTTCCGAAATCAGTGATTCGTAACCGTAATACTGTGCGTGAAGGTCGGAAACGCGAATCAATAACGCAAACAGTTCGTCGTTCGACAATCGTTTTAAACGGATGACAGGCGACATTAGGTTTCTGACCCCCTGTACGGCAAAATGCGAATCGCATAAACGGCTGCGCAGGGCTTCATAACTGAATAAACCGCGGCGCGTATCTTCCAAAAATTGCGGTGTCCCGCCGAAAATCAGTTCCAAGCCCTCTGCGTTGCCCTGTAACGTGTCGTTAAACATAGTCAATATCATTTCGTAATTATTTTCACGGCTGACACGATTCACAATTTTATACAGATTGACGCATTCATCCAGGAAAACAATCAAACCTTTATATCCGATGCGTAAAGAGAGCGAGGACCAAAG
>DCGU01000076.1 GCA_002315325.1 Clostridiales bacterium UBA1770 | reverse complement strand
TACACTACTCTCAAACCTCAAATTGGTTCGTTGTGGGTGGAAAAGCAGGCCTACACCTGCTTTATATGAGCCTACGGACTCATTGCCCACAACGTTTTCGTGTAATATGGGGTACTATGTTTACTTATTCTATTTCACATAAATCGTTATCAATAATGACCTTTTTAATAGACTCTATTTGCCGCCTGTCCACACTTTCCAACAGCAATACGTGATACCCATGACAAAGGACTGTTTCACAAAATGCCTGTGTTTCTGCGTCGGAAATATAACTACGAATATTTACAGTAATAAATAACCGGTCGCGGTCAAATTCGCGGTACAGTTCCATATAATCCAATACGTTCTGCGCAACACCGGCATCCTGATTCTGAAACTCGACGCCGGCCGCTTTTATGATGGAAGAATGGCTCAACTTTGGATAGACCACGTCACAGGAAAGGGAAAAGGATATTTCATCCAACCAATCGTGCAAATCTTGCATAACCTTCATCGTATTCTCATAATGGTCCTGATTGACTGCAGTTTTTTCAAGCGTTGCCGTTAGCTTTGACACAAGCGTTTTGCGGTTCAAATCAAATGGAATAAACGTCGATATAACGTCAGCGTATTTTGCCATATCAACCGGCGCATTATCCACTGATATAACCCCATTCCCCTTTTCCCCGTTTTCAATTTGTGCATAAAAATCCGCAAGCAATCGACAAAATAACGCTTGGTTTTCCACAACCAACATATTTACCCAGCCGCATTCCGTATCAAAAACGTGGTCAATTTCCGGAAAACAGTATTTCATTTGCTATTCCTCACAAAATGATGAGCCGCTCATCACTGTCAATCACTTCACTGTGCGCTTCACCAACCATATATTCCATATTAGCAAATTGCTTTTCTGTGACAGTTAGTACTTGGACCAGTCCATCCGGTGGTTTCAATTTACGGATAGCGTCCACCGCAAGTTTTTGCGCGGATGGTGTCAATAACAAACGGATGTAGACAGACTCCTGCATCATCATAAACCCATTTTTCTCAAGTGCCCGCACAAAATGGCGATAGTTGCGCTTGTTTTCTGCCGTCTCTGTCGGCAAGTCAAACATCACGATTGTACGCATAAATCGATAACTCATTCCCCGTTATTCCTGTACAAACTTGATTCGTGATAAATCATTATCATTGATAGCATCAAATACGCTGTGCACGTATATCTTGATGGCATTTAAAACCGTTTGCCGAGTATATTCAATATAGACCGTTTGATTCAAGATGCCCCAAATATTATGTTTTTCATCCTTTTCAAATTGCGTCGGCATATTTGCCACAACGTAGCGGTCAACGATAATACGAAAAGGTTCCATGAGATCGCAGCTCAAATTGAAATGATTGAACATATTGTCATGGAATATGCCAATCTGCGTTAAATACCCATTTGCAGATACTTCCCTGTTTACCGCTGATAAAATCAAACTGTATCCATAGTTCAATGCAGCGTTGATGGGGCAATCGGCACTCTTGGTAAAAGACATACCGAACAGGGCATTAAAATACACCTTGGCAGCATGTCCCTCCCGATTAGTAACGTCACCGGGTTCCACCTGCTCTATATAGGAAGAAATCAGTTCACTCTCATTTATCTTGCCGATTTGTTTGAGGAACGATGCCTGCCGCTTGATTTTTTCGATCACAATTTCCCGCCATATGCGTGCCTTTACGTCATCGCGCCACTGGCATTGCGTCCGTATTTTCAGCGATGAATCATGACTGCCGTGATGCGGCACCAATTCTGCCATCGGATTACGCTTGCTGTCGCAAAATATGGTTTTGATTTTCTTTTCTGTCAGTGCTTCAATCAGGCACCCAGTTAGGGATACTGCCGGGTTTTCAATCAGCAGTATCCCTATTTCATCCAAAAAGATGCGTTTGGTATCCTCTCCACGGACTACCAAATATCCCATGCTGACGTCAAGCTTGCACCGATTAGCGATGATGACTGTCCGCCAACTCATTTTACTTAATTAAATCAAGCAGATTGATAGATTGGGACTCCCATAAACCGGAAGGCGATTGATCAATAATAACTATACTATGTGTAAATGAATGGCTTAACGTTGTAATAGAAAGGCCAATTCGTGTCGTTGCAGCTTTTGCTGCACCGCCGATTTGCGTCAAGTCAATTCCGCCTGAAGTGGGGCCGAATACTTGTAACAAGGAAAGCAATTGTTGCACTTGTACCTTGACGTCAAGTGTGGCAAACTTGCTCTTTCCTTTTCCTATTGTGTCAACGGGATTGCCGGGACGCTTCTGATAAATACTATTCGCTAATTTATCACAAAGAACGTCATATAATTCGATATTCTTTTCACACGAAATCTTATCGTACGTTTTTTGATAGGTCAAACCCGGATTCTTTTTTGTCTTCTCAGCAAAAGACTCCAAATGTTTGATGTAATTCTGCCATTCACCTTTCAATGATAAAGGCATAAAGGATGAGAAACACCAGTTTGTTGCCGTAATTCCGGTATAATAACCTCTAAACCCATCCAATGCAAATACCGTATTAATTCGAATCATTCTCATCCCGCACGGGAACGTGATATCGTGCACCGGTTTGTTCAGCATACGGCCGATTTTATCCTGTGCATACGTTGCGGCAAAATCAGCAGACGCAAGCACACGGTCGGCAAACAATAATTCAACCGGCATAATCATAACGTCTTTGGCTTTATCCGTCTTATACCCAACAATCAAGCAGAACGAAATGGCAGCCTTATTGTATCCGCCGTATTTTTCAACGCTCTTTCCGGCCTTTTGCTCAATCTGTCCCTGCCCCGCCTTGAGCGGCATCAAGTCGAACAGGGGACCATGTTTGCAATAAGCGTACCGCGTCAAATGCGCCGTATCCATCACAGCCGTTTTCTTAACGGTATCCAGCATAGCAGGCGTCCATACAGTCTTGCCGCCGCAAATCACGGAATGGCCGAACAGGGCCCACGTGTTCAAACTATACTGTTCGTCAATGCGGAAGAATTGTTTTGTAAACCGCATACTGTAGACGTTACCGGTCACGATATTCAAATAGGCATCCTTGGCATGGTGCAAATCGTTGACGGTGCGTGATTTTAACAGACCGTATTCCTGGCGGAATTCCGACGTCAGGCGTGCCTTGACGTAGACGATTTCCGTGTGATACAGCTCCTTCAACAACGTGGCAACTGCCTTGGTGGACTGTGACGTTTCGGTCAGCTGACGATTGATAAAGCCCATTTTTTCATCCGCGGAAAACGGCGTGGTGCGGGTTAGACGTTTATACTTTTCGTCACTCATCAGCCCTGCATGATGCAGCATTGACCACAGCGCACCTTGCTTGTTTTGGATATCAACGGCAACGGGATAACTATCACTCTTAGCGCCGTTGGCATTGGACTCTACCAGGATTTCATTGTTAATGATACTGTCGTCCTTAACAAGCGATTGGGGGTAGATATGCTCAATGTTATAACGTCCGGATTTCAATGCCGTGATATCAATGGTATTGCCGGTATACAGGCATTTACCAATCTGCAAATAGTATAGGAATAGGGCGTCACTCTGCAGGCAGTTATCGGCATTGTCGCCCATAGCATCCAATTGTGCATTCAAGTCGCGCGCATCCTGCTTACACTTTTCATACAGCTCCCGCAATTGCTGCAGACGCGTTTTGGTCCGTTTGTTCTTTTGGTCCTCGGTAGCCCCGCGCGTCATTTCCACGAATACTTTCGCCGGTGCGCCGCCGAATGCCTTCACTACGTCCTTGGTAATCTCCAGGGCACGGATAACGGGACGCTTGACGGCATTGGACAGGTACATATCGTCAAGCCGTTCTGCCAACGTCTTGGAATGTGTGGCATAGTATTGCTCCTGCAAATCCAGAACTGACTGACGATAGGTAAATCGGTCGGACATGAGTTCCATCTGATTGTTGTTTGTGTTCCACATGGCAGACAGAATCGTTGCCGCCTCCCCGGTGGCGCTATCGGTTTCACAACCTTCCAGTCCGTTCAAATACGCATAGGACAAACGGCCGAAATCTTTATATTTCAGCTTTGCAATATACGTCACGTCCGCATCGGATAGGAATGCATAGTTCTTCTTGAGCCACGCTCGAACGCGTGCCGGATTTTCCACGTAGGTGATACGCTCAATAATTGCTTCTACCTGTTCTTCGGTCAACACTTTATTGGCCAACAAACGTTTGAAATCGTGGTACGCTTTCAGGGAAGA
Organism: Clostridiales bacterium UBA1770; assembly: GCA_002315325.1. Taxonomy (GTDB): domain Bacteria; phylum Bacillota; class Clostridia; order Oscillospirales; family CAG-272; genus UBA1770. The sequence continues at coordinate 57,229 of DCGU01000076.1, read as the reverse complement.
TTTGATTTGTTCGTCAATACCGGAAACGTGCTGCCCTTTTGCCATATGATTATTAGAAAGCAAATACTCTTCCAGGGCTTTGCGCGTGACACGGCGCTTTTTGCAGAACAGCTCGTAATAGATAATTTGCTTCAGCTCAACGGAAATGGGCTGTTCGTCTATCTTGAGATTATTAATCTCATTCAGTACCATAAATTTGGCATACGTCAATGATTCCTTCGGCAGCACCTTTTCCCCGGGAATATAGGTACAGTAGTTGATGAGTTTTTTGATAAACGCTTCTTCACATTTATCCAAATCAACCATCTTTTCAAAATTCCACGGATAAATCTTGCCGGGCTGACGTTCAATCCAACCGCGGTTGGAATGTTTGTTTAACGGACCGACAAAGTACGGGACGCGGAACGTAAAGACGTCCATAATTTTCTCATCCGTACGGATACCATCCGCATCCGATGCGGAAAGGAACGGCAGATACGTGCCTGCCTTTTCCATAATCTTTTTCAGTTCATACCAATACAACTGGTAAGGGATAACGCGGTTATCCGTATCGCGCTGTTTGGGCAGGAACGTCAACAGATCCAGGCGGTCGACCATATCCGCATACGCAGCGGCATCTTTTTCTTCCACTTTGCCCTTAAAGGCTGCAATAATACCTTTTACGTATTTGCAGAAGTCCTCTTTATTTGCCTTTTTCTTGGGCAGCGTGATATTCTTGTTTTTATTATGATAAGAATATGCCACGTAGTTGGTTTCAGCCGACTTGCGGAAAACCTCGGCATATTTTTCGTTGGCATATTTGCGGATAAAATACTTGAGTGTCGCCAGGTCTTTTTTATGTTGGTCGTAGACGGCTACTTTGGACAACGAAATGCAATCCTGTCCGTTCAGTGCATCCACCAACACTGCCCAGTCATACGTAGCTTTTAACCGAGCAAACAAATCGGCATCGGCGTCGGACAGATTTGCCATCACGCCGGCAAGCGTTTCTTCATCTGCACCGAGGCAAAAACCGTTTGTATCGAGTTCTTCATATTCGGTATTATTGAACAAATCCGAACATTTGACTTTGCTGCCGCAAATAGCCTTGATCAAAACGTCCTTGGCGTAGGGGTCGTCTTCTGCCGTCTTTGGCAGTTTGCCGTCAGCATACAAGATGCCCGCCAAGAGTTTTTGTTTGTAAGATAAACCCGTTTTGCGTTTAAGAACGTCGGCAAACGCTGCACGGTCACAGTCACCCCAGGGTGCCGGCAATTCATTCTCCGCAAAATAGGCCAAAAGGTTATCGTATACTTTGGTAAAATCGGTCAGTTCACTGATATTTTCCTTATTCACGTCGGACAGGAAATGCCCACGGTGTGCGACCAGCCACGCGCACGCCAAATAGACAAGACGCACGTCGTGCGGCTTGCTTGACGTCATCAAATCAACAATCAAATGATGAATCGTCGGGTATTGCTTGTGGTAATCAATATCCGTGTAGTTTTCATCATTAAAGAAGGAGTATGCATCACCGGCATCTTCACGGTATAAGGCACTTTCCTGCAACCGGATAAAGAACCGCGGATCAACTTTGCCGATTTCCACTGCGAACAATTCCTGCAGCAAGTCCACACGCTGTTTTCTGCGGTCAAGGCGGCGGCGTGCCGTACGGTGCGCACGACGATCGGTACAGAGTGCCGCCTCATCAAAGAGCGTAACACCCCACGCATGTTCACCATGGAAACGCAGCAAGTTATAGTTTTCGTCCGTGACGGCATAGCCGACAGAGTCGGTACCAATGTCCAAGCCAAGGTAATAATTTTTGTTTTCCATGTTGACAAACTCCTTTTTGTTGGTTATAATGTTGGTGTAACTACATAGACCCCTATGAAATTACACTACGCGTTCAAATAAAGATTTATCCAAATCGCCGGGCAACCGGTTGCACAGTGTGTGCGAAAAAGGTCTCTTCGGAGGCCTTTTTTCTTTGTCATCATAAAATCTCTGCTTTTATTATAACAAGAAAATATAGAATTGCAAGACGTTAGGGCAGTTTGGTTAAAATAAGTATATATCATTATATGTGCATATAATTGTACACGACTATTTTATTTTGATTTTTATATTTATCAAAAGCCGTGTTCTTTCTTCGGTCATCCTTATTATACCACACCGATTTCAAATCCTCAGGCGGGTGCAAGGTCGATCTAATAAATAACCGCCATAAAAAACGGCGGGCAAGGGGTTCCCCAACGCGAACGCAGAGAGTGCTGGGGGTTCCCGGGCGACAAGCAACCCGCCCTACGGTTGGTGTATGTCATTCTTCGCCTGATGTAATGAGACGTATTTGTATGATGAACTCCTTCCACCACCTGCTGTGGCCCCCCTACTCCCTCCGCAGAGATTGCCCCGTCGGTGACGGCTTTTAGGTTCAGCACCATGGATGGGGAACGGGGAGACGACAATCCTTCCACCGCTGAAGCGGTCCCCCACGTAGATTGCGTAGCGAACACGTGTCCGCTTGCGGACTACTTCCATTTGCACAAGGCAGGCTTGGCTAAAGTGTTCCCCCGCAGGTGGGATAACGCATTAGTTAAGAATGAACTCCTTCCACCAACTTCGTTGGTCCCCCTCCCCTGCATAGAGTGCGAAGCACACATGCGCCGACTTGTCGGCTACATTCGGAGGAGGCTTCGAATTTCATTGCCACAGATAAAGAGGACGACTGCCCGGGTCTTGCTACGCAATCCCGCCGTCTGTTTGCGTTGCAATCAGCCGGCAACTATACTCCTATCGGAGTAGTTTTGTCAATGGGACGTAAAAGCCCAAGGGACCTGCAGAAATGCAGAGTCCCTTGGGCATGTTTTACGTTATGGGATTTTCACCCCATTGCTTTACGCATTTTGTGTTTGTACGTTTTATCCGTTCTTCTTTTCGTCTTCCTTCGCACCCTTTACGTACAGTGCGACGGAAAGTCCCAGGGCCAACAGGTTGACACCCAGCAGAATCCAGCACAGGGCACAGACTGCCAAGAAGGCAAGTGTGACCATGCCGACGAAGTGCAAACCGAAGCCGATATAGGGCGCCAATTTGCGCTCCCCGTCCTGTTTGAATCCGCGGATCTTGTATACGTACCACAGGATTGCCACGAATACGACAAGGGCAATCAACAGGGCCAATACAATCCAGTGGATGAACTCGGACGCAGCGTCTTTGTAGGCGATAAAGGCAATCTCGGACAGGCGGTCGATTTCAATCGTATAATAACCGTCCGCATCAATCAGCGATGCATCGAACGGAATTTCCTCGATATCGTCGGCTGCGTGCACGTGCAAAAGTCTTGTGACCTTGGTCACGTCGACCTCTGCAGGGATCAGCATCTTAACCTTGAGAACCGTGCCGGGCTTAATGTCTTCCGGCTGAATCTCATAGGAGACACCGTTCACAATGCGATAGAGTTTGACGTCGAACACGACGGCGAGCTTTTCGTCGTCCTTCAGCTTGAGGTTCTCGTCGGGCAGGTTATCGTAATCAACGATGGTCTGCGTCTTTTCGGCCGCATCGGTTGCGGTAGCTTCGACAACCACAACGACCAGGATGATATCGTCGCCGAAGCCGTCCTCGGTTTCGACAATCACGGCGGGTTTGTCACCGCCCTGCTCCGTTGTATCGGAGAGAATAGAAGCAGCCTTGATTTCATAGGTCACGACACCGTCGGAACCATCTGCCCAGACGTGGTTGTTATCCAGCGTATAGGAAACGGAATAAACACCGGCTGCGGACTGCGTCAGGCTTCCTTCCAGGGTCATATACTCCTCTACGCCGCTCACGGTAATCGTTACGGGCGTACCGTCATACTTGTAGGAACCGCTCACCGTGGGTTCGTTCACAGCCAGGGGATTAATCACAACCGTTAGTATTGCGACCTGTCCTGCGTAATCTGCCGTGCCCTCTACCGTGTAGGTCACAACGTAGGAACCGGCATTGACCAGATCCTGTGCATTCTTATCGCAAACGACCGTACCGAAGTCGGACGTTGCAACAGGGAGCACAACTTTTTCACCGTAAGTCACGACGATGGGTGTGCAATCCACGGCAATTTGTGCCTGTACGGTATTGACGTACCAGGTCACGATACCGTCGGAGCCGTTTGCCCAGACGTGGTTGTTATCCAGCGTGTAGGTCAGGGTGTAGGTGCCGGCAGCCGTGGCTTTATCCACGCCGCTCACCGTCATGTAATCGGCGACACCGCTGACAACAGCCTTCTTTTCGCTGCCGTCATATACGTAAGCGCCGGTGACGACGGGTTCGTTCACAGCCAGGGGTTTAACGGTCACGGTGATGGTCTTTTCGTCACCGTTGTAGTTCGTCGTGCTTGCCACCGTATAGGTCACAACGTAGGTGCCGGCATTCTTCATATCGGCAATCGTCTTATCGCAAGCCACGTCACCGAAGGTAGAAACGGCAACGGGCAGCGTCCAAACGTCGCCGTACGTCTTGACGATTGCGGTCGTATCGACGTCGATGACGGCGTTTGCCTTATCAATGGTCCAGGTATAGATACCGTCACTGCCGCTTGCCCATACGTGGTTGTTATCCAGCGTGTAGGTAATCACGTAGATACCCGCGTCGGTACCGCTCACTTCGCCGCCGACAGTTACGTAGGACGCAACGTCGGAAACGGTGACAACGTATTCTTCACCTGTATACGTGCGCGTGATATCTTCCACGGTGGGTTCACTCACAGCCAAGGGAAGAATCGTGACGGTCAGGGTCTTTTCACTGCCGGCGTAATTGCTCGTCGTGACAACACGATAGGTGACAACGTAGGTACCGGCATTGATCAGTTCATCAGCCGTAGCGCTGCATGCCACTGTACCGACGTTGGAAGAAGCCGTCGGCAATACGATGATATCACCGTACGTTGCGACGATGGCCTTCGTATCCACGTCGATGACAGCCGTTGCGGGGTCAATGACCCAGGTAATTTTACCGTCGGCGCCGTCTGCCCACGTGTGGTTGATATCCAGTGCAATCTCTACGGTATGGGGGCCGGCAAGTACAGCCTTCGTTTCACCGGACAGCGTCATAAAGTCTTGTACGCCGATCAGGGACAGCGTCAGCTCGCTGCCGTTGTAAACGTAGGCATCCACCGTGAACGGCTCGCTGACAGCAGCCTGCGCCACGTAATATTCTACGTAAACCGTTGCGTCGCCGATGGTCACGCTTGCCTTGTAATACCCGGCATTGGTGATATTCGCCGCAGGCGCATAGGCACCGTTGGCACCCGTCTTATATTGATAGGTAATTGCGGGGAGCGCATCCTGACCGACGATGGAAGTGCCGATCAGGGTTGCATTCTTGGCCTGTCCGTTATAGGTCAGAGCAGTAGGCGCCTTGATGGAAATGGAAGTGTTCGTTGCAAATGCCATGGTGTGGCAAACGTGTGCCGTACCGGCACAGGAGGCCGTAATGGTCGTGCCCGTTGCGGTATATACCCAATTATGGGTATGGATTTCAACGTCGTAACCGTCCTTGCAGCGCATACCGGTTACGTTATCCGGGTTAAGATCGGTCTTCGTAGCAAAGAGCAGCTGTGCACCGCTGCTCGGAACTCTGACAGCCCATTGTTTTGCGGAAGTACCGCTGAGTCCCACCAGGGGTTCTTTGATCTTGACAGCGTCCGTACGCAAATCCGTCACGGAAATGACAGCCCCGGTGTTAAATTCCAGCATAACGTTGCCCTTGCCGTTATCCAGGTCAACGGCAGACCAGCAGTAGGCATCCGTTACGAGCTTGAGCTGCCCCTTCACCAAAATACCGTTCCCGTTATTTTGGATGAGCGTACCCGTTTTTTCGGTCATATCACTGCCCAGGGGTGCCTTGGTACGGTCGGCAATAATCGTCACGTTGTCAAGGTCAACCGCGATAATCGCAGCGTCAACCGTCTTATCCACGCAAATACCGCCGCGGAAACCGTTGCCGACGTTGATGACAACGTTATTAAGCTTTACTTCTTTATAGAAGTTTACGTCGTTGTAGAAATAGAGAACGTGGCTCTGTGCCGGAGCCGTATCGCTTGCCGTTGCCGTAAAGACATAGCCGTTACCGTCAATCGTCAGCGATTTGAAATATCCGTAATCCACTTTGATAGGCTTGGAAACGTGGATATCCTGCGTCAATTTCAGCGTATAGGATTTATCGCTGCCGTTTCTGGGCACAACGTAAAGGGCAATTTCCAAATCACGCTGGCTGGCAACTTCAAATACACAGTCCTTTCCTACGTATAGATTATAACTATTGGTTTCAATCCACTTGTCATTGATGACCACCGTTGTATAATCCGGCAGCTGATACGTTTCGGTCAAATCAAGCGGCTGTAACAGCTTGATGGTCGTCGGCGTTGCCGCTGCCGCAGCATCCTGAACAGCCTGTTTGAACGTATCGTAGCGGTTGCCCATATAATCGCCTTCACTTGTGATTTCACAAACGGGCGTCTTACCTGCCAGCATAGATGCAATGCCGTTCGCATTGCGGTACGGGCGCACCTCGTAGTTGTCCGCGTCGTCCGCAAAGAAGGCACCGCTGTAATCGGTTGCCGTCGGGTTCGTAAACGTGCCGGTAGTTACCTTGTATGAACCGTCTTTTTCAATCACGGAAACGTACAACAGCCCCGTGTTAGAAGCAATGGTAACGGGATAACCCTTAACAACAGTCAGATTGCTTGCCTTTTGCGTGGACGTGCCGGTATAGTTGCCGTAAATGGAAGCCGTACCCAGCACCGTCATTTTGCCCTTGGTGAACACACCGCCGGCAAGACTTTCTTTTGCCACGTTACCGGTAATCGTACCGCCGTTCATCACAAAGGTTGCCTTATCGGAGTTCTGCACACCGCCGCCGTTCTTTGCGGCCGTGTTGTTTTGAATGGTACCGCCGTTCATGGTGAAGGTAACCCAATCGGCGCCGTGGTTGTGCACACCGGCACCCTTTTCTGCAGTGCAGTTTTCAATAACGGCACCTGCATTCATGACCAGCGTACCTTTATTGAAGATACCGCCGCCCATTTGGTCCGTGCCGCCGAAGGCGGCGCAGTTATTAATGACAGCACCGTCATTCAGAATAGTGGTTGCCTTTGTCGTGTTGTCACCCTCGTTATAAATCGCGCCGCCGTAATTTGTTGCCGTACAATATGCAATCGTACCGGCAATCGTAGCGGAGCCCTTATAGTTACCGATGGCGCCGCCGCGTTCAGCCGTACAGTGCGTGACTGTACCGCCGTTCATGGTGAAGGTTGCGCCTTCGCCGACAAAGATTGCACCACCGTTCAGGGCCGTACAATTGACAATCGTACCGGCATTCATAATCAATGCAGCATCACTGCCGTTTTTGCAAACGACAATGGCACCGCCGATCCCCTGCAGTATCGGATCAACGTCACCGGCGTTTCCGTTGGTAATGATACCGCCGACGTAATCTGTCAGCGTACCGGTATGTACCGCATCGGGATCGGAATCTTCAATGGTCAGGATACCCTGGTTCAAAATATGCTTGCCGCCAAGGTCAAGAACGTGACCGTTCAAATCAAGCGTAATGTCAGCGCCTGCAGGAATCGTAACGTTCTCTTTTACGTCGCACAGCAGTTTAATCGTCGACGGCGTCGTGCCGGCAACCTTGATAGCGTCTTTGATTGTTTCGTATTGCAGGTTCGTTTCACTGATAACGACGACGGGGTTACCAACGTATACTTGCATCGCAGTCGGCAAACCTGTGTTGAATACCACGTATTTATCATCATCGCTGTGGAAATATTCAGCGCACAGTGCGTCTGCTTCTTTCGTGACCGCACCTGTTTTGATTGTGAACGTCGGATAATTCGACGCATCTATCAGTGAAACACCGACATTCATCCCATCGGCAGGGGCATCGGTTCCGTTACCCAAAGTAATCGGGGCTGAAATCGCAAGGTTGTCACCGCATACCGTTGCGGTGTTTCCATAGATTTGCGCTGTGCCGCCGAGAGTCACGATACCCCCCTCGACGTACAACCCGCCGCATGCTTTCGACGTGTTGCTGGAAATGTACCCGCCGGTCATCGTGAACGCACCATTGTTGCACACACCACCGGCACATTCAATTGCAGTGTTGCTGACAATCTTGGCAGCACCGAGGACCGTCATGGTTGCATAGCAATTTTTATCTTCATCGTAACAGTTGTAAATACCGCCGGCATAGGTTTTGGCCGTGTTATTGGCAATCAAGGCTGTGCCGCTGATAGTCGCGACGCCTTTATTGAATATACCACCACCGCTGTAAGTACGCGTTTCATTGCCGGAAATGCTGCCGCCGGTCATCGTAAACTTGCCTTTATTGTACAGACCGCCGCCGTAATGGCCTGTGCTGTTGCCGGCGATGAGGCCGTCGGTCATCGTGCACGTGCCGTTATTGTACAAACCACCGCCGTCATTTTGGGATATTTTGTTGTAATTAATGCTGCCGCCGTTCATCTTGAACGCGCCGTCATTTTTCACACCGCCGCCGTCGTAGACTGCGGTATTGCCGCAGATGTTGCCGCCGTTCATCGTGAACTTACCGGCGTCGGTGTTGTACACACCACCGGCATCACTGGTTGCACTGTTGCCGCAGATATTGCCGCCGTTCATTGTGAACGTGCCTTTATTGCATACACAGCCGCCGTAGGTATCAGGATCATCTTCGTATAAAAGCATACCCGCACCGCCGGTAATCGCGCCGCCGGGAACACAGATAATCGTGCCCTCAGAGGGAATCTCTGTGAAAGAAGCAAAGGGCCTCGAAAGCCAAATTTCATTATCATTCCAATCCCACATCCCGGTCGGAACAACCGTGTAATAATGTTCAATATCGGGATTGCTGTCGGTTACCGTCAGCGTACCGTAGTTGACAATAACGCTGCTGTCGCCGGCACCCTCCAATATTTGGCCACAGAGGTCAAGTGTGATTTGTGCACCTGCGGGAATCGTAACGTTTTCCTGTACGTAACACAGCAACTTGATGGTCGTCGGCGTTGTGCCGGCTGCTGTGACGGCATCATAAATGCTTACGTATTTTTCACCGGTCTCAACAATTTGCGCGACAGGGATACCGAGATACAGCGTGGCGTCCGCTTTGATAACACTGTAAGCATCGTTATCGGAGAAGAAGTATGTCTTGTTTGCATCGTTCGCACCCGTAAATGCAATCAGTGCTCCGGCTGCGGGTGCATCCTGCGTAGTAATGCCTACCATACCGTTAAAGTCCTGAACGGTGATGGTCTTGCCGCTTGGCAAATACAGGTTGCTTGCCTTGCCGTCTTTATTTTTATTGTCGGTGATGGTTGCAGCACCGCCAACAGTCATGGTACCGCAGTTGTAAACGCCACTATTCGCTGCGTTACCGGTAATGCTTCCGCCGGTCATGATAAAGGTGGCTTTATCGGCGTTATACACACCACCGCCATCTTTATAGATTGTCCCGATTTTACTCGCACCCACAGCCGTATTGTCGGAAACAGTACCGCCGTTCATAGTAAACGTGCCGGCATTATACACACCGCCGCCGTAAGTTGTTGACTTGTTACCGACAACGTTACCGCCTGTCATGGTAAAGTTGGCTTTGAAGACGTACACACCGCCGCCGTATGACGCTTTGTTGCCGTAGATATTACCATCAATCATAGTAAAGTCGGCAACGCTGTCTTGTTTACCAACGTAGATACCGCCACCGTAAGTGTTGGCAACGTTGCCGACAACTTTACCACCGGTCATTGTGAAATTGCTATCGAATACGTACACACCGCCGCCGTTACTCGTCACTTTATTACCGATAACGGTGCCATCTTCCAGGGCGAGCGTGCCTTTGCTTTCAATACCGCCGCCGTTGACAGCCGCGCCGCCGGTGATAGCACCGCCGGGGACACAAATAATCGTGCCCGCTGCGGGGATGCCGGTTAAATCCGCGAGATTAACCGCATCTGTCTTTGTGGCTTTATCATTCCATTGCCACACGCCGTTTGCGTCCACCACGTAATAATGGGTTGATGTGGGATTGCTGTCGGTAATGGTGGCCGTGCCGTAGTTGACAATAACGCTTGTCGTGCCGTCGCCGGAGAGAACGTATCCGTTCAAATCGAGCGTGATATCAGCATTTGCAGGAATCGTAACGTTCTCTTTTACGTCGCACAGCAGTTTAATCGTCGACGGCGTCGTGCCGGCGGCTTCGATTGCATCTTTAATGGATGGATATCCCAAATTGGTCTCGCTGATCACCGCAACGGGGTTGCCGATATATACCTGCATGGCAGTCGGTTTACCCGTGTTAAATGCCACGTAAGCATCGTTATCGCTAAAGAAATACTTAGCATAAGGTACCGTGGTTTCTTTTGTTACAGCACCGGCTTTGATAGCATCATCACCGTCTAACAACGAAATACCCACTATCATGCCATCGGCAGGGGCATCGGTTCCGGTACCCAAAGCAATCGGGGCATAAATCGTCAAATTATCGCCACAATCTGTTGCGGTGTTTCCGTAGATTTGTGCCGTGCCGCCTATGGTGATTGTGCCACAGCTATAAACACCCGCGCCCATTTCAGCCTTGTTGCCGGTGATAAGACCACCGGTCATCAAGAAAGTACCGGTATTATTGACACCGCCGATGCTGTTCCCACGGATGACACCATTCTTCAAATAAAAACTGCTTTCATCATCAATTGCCACACCGATACCGTTGTTATACGCAATGCAGCCACCATCCATCGTCAAGGTGCTGCCCTCACAAACGACGGCATGTATACCGTTTCCGACAATGTTACCCGCCGTGATGGTCATTTCACCCGAGTGATGATGTATTATTCCGGCTTGCACATCATCGATTGCATTACCGATGATATTGCCGCCAGCTATCTTCAGTGTATTAATGTTCGCAATAGCTACTAATTTGCTCCCGGTAATCACGCCGCCGGGAACACAAATGACGTCATTTTCTGCCGGGATGTCTGTCAGCGAAGCAAACGTTTTTGTATACTCATCATCCGTCAGTACCCATACTCCTTTAGCATTGACCTTATAATTGTGCGTTTGGTTATGAGTATTACTGTCTATGATAGTTAACGTGCCGTTATTATCAATGATATGTTCATCGGTATCAGCAACAGATTGCCAAACGTAGCCGTCCAAGTCAATCGTAATCGTTGCAGCATCCGGGATTGTAACGTTTTCAGTCACGTCGCACAACAGGATAATGGTTGAAGGCGTCGTGTCGGCAGCTTTGATGGCATCCGTAAGGGACGCATACCGCAGATTTGTTTCACTGATGACAGCAACGGGGTTGCCGATATATACCTGCAAAGCAACCGCAACACCTGTGTCGAATGCCACGTATTCATCGTTATCACTAAAGAAATACTTGGCAAAAGAATCATCGGCTGCCGTCGTTGCAACACCGGTTTTGCCGGCAAGCGTAACGCCGACGTACATATCGGCATCAGGGTTTTTAACGCAAATGTCTTTTCCGTCGCATAAATACACGTTATCAGCAGCACCGGAAGCGTTGACGTTGCCAAAAATCAACGTCTTGCCGGAAATAGTTAAGTTGGAAGGCACCTCGGCAGAAAACAGCACGGCACTACCAAAGAGCTGCGCATTTGTCAGCTGCAGGTCAAGGTCGCGGTACCATTCGTTGTAAACGTAATCCCGTTCCTCGGTCGTCATAAAACCGCGGCCGATGAGGATATTCCAAAAACGCATATTGAGCGCGTCAAACGTTTCACGGGACAAAACGTAGGGGGAATCTTCGTATGCAAGCAAGCCGTATGTGTCAATCTCCGCTTGTAACGCTTCAGCATTCACCGTTAAATCCGCATTGAACTCGTATAGATTGCATACCGTTTCCATATCGTCGGGAATGGTAAGCATGCCGTTAGCGATGCAGTTGATGGTACCTGCAACGTATATGGAATAAAAATTAACTTTTTCGTCGCAGTAGGTCACGGATTCCAGCTTCACCCATGATTTACTTGCCGCATTGTAGAAATATTTACCGATGAATTCCGTTGCATTTTCTGTGCTGACGGTAACGTATCGGCAGGCAGACTGTTCGAACAAATCGTGACAGCCGACAATGCTGAGCTCATTGCCATCTGCAAAATGTAGGGTGAAATAGGATGCTTTTGCCTCACCCCTATAAGCAAGCATGACCTTTTGACTTTCATAGTTGCCTGTTTCATGGTTGAACGAAAGCACTTTGTCGCCGACGTGAACGTCCTCGATGGGCAGAATGGTGCCGTCTGCCATCGTGATTTTCGTGCCTTCTGCGAAGCAATTTCCTCCGGTTGCTTTATCCGCATATATACCGCCGCCGTTTGCTGCTTTGTTGCCGGCAATGATACAGCCAACAAGCGTAAGAATGCCGTTATCACCATTGGTAATCCCGCCGCCATTGTTGCCAGCAGCATCGTTACCGATGATATTGACGTTTTCCAATACCATTGTACCGGAATTGGCGATTGCGCTGTTCCCGTTTGCACCGGTAATGACACTGCCGTACACGATAACAATAGTACCCTCAAGAGTGTCCTCGTCAATTGCGGAAACCCCAATAGCATCTTCGACAGTATTCGTCAGGGTCCATGCATCAGTCTTGCGATAAACAAACTTATGTGATGACGTTCTCACAGTATTCAAATCCGTCACGGTCAAAAGAGCGCCATTTACAATGGCGGATTTCCCGTCGGGGGCTGAAAGAACGTACCCATTCAAATCAATCGTGCCGATAGCACCTGTTTGAAGTTCAATGCATTCGGTTTGATCGCATAAAAGTGAAACCGTTATTTCTAATTGTGATGCTTTGTCAAAGGCATCTTTAACTCTGCCAAATTTCTGCCCCTGAAGTGCACCGTCGGTCACAACACATACGGGAACGACTGATTTTAAAACGTAGTTTTGAACAACACCCTCATTCATCAACGTATAATCTGCGTTGTCCGCAAAAAAATACGAATGAACAGGCACGGACGTCATATCCGTAATCGTACCTACACCGTTCACTACCGTCACACCGATTCTCATGTCAGTCGGATTTGGCAGTGTCGAAATAACCGCATTTTCGCGCAGGTAAACGTTATTTTCAGCACCCAGGGAGTCAGTGTTGCTTACAATCACCGCTCCTCCACCGACCTTAAACGCGCATGAATCATAGGTGACGATAACGCCGGCACCCTCCTCCTCATTGACGTCACCGTCTCTGTAGGCTTTAATGGTGTTCCCGGTGATTTTTCCGGCTGTCATGATAAAGGTCGTGTTCCCGGCCATATACACGCCGGAGCCCTGTGCCTTATACGTGGCATCCGCAAGGTTGCCGGATATTAAGACGTCATCATCGTTGATATTCAACGTTCCGTGGCCGATATAAATACCGCCGCCAAACGCATATCGAAGGGCATCACCGTCTTTGGGTGCTTCAACTTTAGCAACGTTATCCGATACCGTCGTATCTTTCAACGTCAAAACTAAATTGTCATTATAGACATAAGCACCGCCACCAAAGGCACGTGCAGTGCCGGCCGTTTCCAGCCCGGTTGCCAGGACGCGGTTGCCGCGAACGGTACAGGAAAAAAGTCTAATATTGCCTTGGCACGCAAAGGAAATACCGCCGCCTAAAGCAACCGAACAATCGCCGGATGCCAGCGTAATATTACCAACAATGGTCAAGTGCGAAAGTTCTTGCTGTAAAGCTAAATTGGTTACGGTCGCCTTTTCACCAAAATACAACCCACCCGTATAGGCACGGTTGCCGTCAGCAGTGCAAACAGAAACATTATACGAAATATCACAACTATCCAAATTGGCTATACTGTTCACGTAAACACCGCCACCCATTGTATTGTTGGCGTCACTCTTTACAATATTACCAAGCACCTTAACGTTGTTCTTCATCGTAAGAGTTGATGTGAAAAGAATATCGCTTCCGCTTGTTTTATTTTGGCTTGCAATGGCGCCGCCGCCCTTTTTAGCAACGTTACCGATAAAATTACCGCCATCCAAAAACAGATACGTGTCTTTGTCTTTTGCGGCATTATTGATAGCACCGCCGTATGAGGCATTACCGCCGGTGATTGCACCGCCGGGCACGCAAACGACAGTTCCTGCCGTCGGCGCATCGGTTAACGAGGCATACAATACCGCATTCGTCTTGTCAGCAGCGTCATTCCAGGTCCAGGAACCATCCGCATTAACCACGTAGTAATGCAGCGCATCCGGGTTGCTGTCTTTAATGGTCAAATAACCATTATTAGTGATAACGCTGCCGTTGCCCGTACCGCACAAAACGTGCCCGTTTAAATCAATGGTCACGTCGGAGTACGACGGAATCTTGATATTACGCGTCACGTCTCCGTTTAGCACGTATTCGCCGCTATTCTTCAACGTGAGCGTCTTCGTTCCGGAAGTAATCTCCGTGGACGCTGCGCCGACGTTCACGCCGAGCAGTACAACGAACGTGAGTATCATCAATAAAATGAGTGATACTTTTGTTGTGAGTTTGTTCTTCATTTTATACCTCCATGCCGCCCTTGGCGGCTATCAAAATAATACTATCTTATGCATAAAAACGCGTCGGGCTTGGCGGCAGCCATGACCGGGAAGCGCTTTTTATGCTGCGTGAACAGCAAGTGTTCAAGCATGCTGTACGTTACTTCACGCGTTCTCCTCTTTAAAATTATATTTGATTTAAGTGTAAATTATATTATTATACACCGTGCGCGTTATCTTTGCGTTAACTCGGACACACGTTTTTATGCCCTGCGGCACGCTTTTACACTGTTTTCACGTCACGCGCACAAATAATTATATCATATAATTATAGTGTAGACAAGTTTACTATGCCGAATAAATGCGGGACTTTTATATCCCCAAGCAAAAAAATTCGCCTGCAGTTGTTTTTCTGCAAGCGAATTGATGATATACGTGACCCTCGGCGGAATTCTATTCCCGAAAAATGAAAATTTTTAAAGTTTTGGGAATAGACGTATTGATAGGCCCCCTAAAAGATGGTATACTATTATCAAATATCACACATAAATATCACATAGAAAGGGAGAATTGCATCGTGGCATACATTCAACGCGGTAAATACCTAAATGAACTTATTGCCTTAAGCGGCACACCTGATATAAAAGTGATCACCGGGGTACGCAGAAGCGGAAAATCTGTTCTCCTTCGCCAATTTGCAGAATATCTGCACAATACGGAAAAGGACGTAAAAATCATATCGATTAATTTGCAGGAATTGGAATACGATTCCCTTCTTGATTACCATCGATTGCACGAATACGTTATGCAGCAGTACGCGCCTTCGTCACATAACGTTGTTATGATTGATGAAATCCAACTTTGCGAAAAGTTTGAGCTCGCCATAAACAGTTTGCATACCAAAGGGCTGTTTGATATCTATCTTACCGGTTCAAATGCCTTTTTGTTAAGTTCGGATTTGGCTACGCTGTTTACCGGAAGAGTCATGGAAGTTAAAGTACTACCGTTTTCTTTTAAAGAATATACGGAGTACTTCCATATCAACGATCATTTTTCCGATGCCTTTGATCAATACGTTCGAAAAGGCGGCATGGCGGGTGCATATCCATATCCCGCAGAGGAAAAGAGTCTTGATTACGTGAATGACGTTTACAAAACGATTCTTATCAGAGACCTGGTGACAAAATACAAAATCCGAAATCAGTCGGAGTTTCTGTCCATATCCGCATTTATGATGGATAATATCGGAAATCTACTGGCACCGAACAACGTTTGTGATACCTTAAACCGTGAGAAAAGCGAAATCACACGAAAAACAGTAGATAAATATATCCGGTATTTGGAAAACGCGTTTCTCTTTTATGAAGCCAAGCGGTACGATTTAAAAGGAAAAAAGTATTTGGCAACAAGCAAAAAATACTATCTTTGCGACCCTTCTTTCAAATACGCTGTAAACGGCACCAAAAATCTTGATTTCGGCAGAACCTATGAGAATATTGTCTATTTGGAGTTAATACGTCGCGGATACGAGGTGTACGTAGGCAAGCTTTACCAAAAAGAAATTGACTTTGTTGCCCTAAAACGAGACGAGAAAATATACGTGCAGGTTTCTGACAATATTGGTGACAGCAACACGATGCAACGGGAAATCAGCCCGTTACTGCAAATAAAAGACGCTTACCCTAAAATGATTATTGCCAGAACCGGGCATGAAGACTATCAGTATGAAGGTATTATGATCACCGACATAGCGAACTGGCTTTTGAAAGAGACCAATTCTTAACACCGCACCCTTAGCACTAAAACGCAAACACGGCGCGCCGTCCTTATCGAAAAGAATGCTATCAAAAACTCCCGTCTGCGGCAAAATGCCGCAGACGGGACGTTTTATTAATTTATAATAAGGCGTATATCGATTGTACGTCACAAATCACGCAAACACGTAATACTTAAAATAAACGCCGAGCTGCACGAAACAGTCGGTGGAATAGCCGCGGATGCCGTAATTGACCAGCACGATAAACACTGCAGCAAGAAGCAGACCCAGCCCGACGCTGAGCCGGGCAACGTGCCGGTATTCCTGCGCCATCATGCGGCGTATCTCTTTTTTCGTCATGCCGCACAACACGAACATACCCAGTTCCGTGCGGCGCGAGCGCAGGTTTTCCGCCAAGTTATTACACACGCCGAACAGACCGAAGGCGATTAATAACAGGAGCATCATGCGGCAAAAATAGAAATACACCACAAAAATCTCCAAATAATGCGAAACAAGGCTGCTCGTGGGGACAATGGTTACCATACTGTCCGCCAGTGCTTCGCAAAGCGCGTTGTACAGCTCGATATCGGACACACCGTCGGCAGGGCGAACTAAGTACGTGGCGTTGACCCCGGTCAACGTTTCCGCATTCGTAATCAAATACGGCGACGTTATTTTTTTGGAATCAATCATCGTCATCGCAACCGTCGATTTTCCCAAATCGAGTTCGTACGTCGTCCCGACCGGCATGTCGCGCGATTCCATGGTAAACCGAGACCCAAAGGCTTCCCCCACGTCGGGCAGCGTCAACGCCTTCAGTTCATTTCCGAAAACGTCAATATCGGATACGCCCCACACGTTGGCACTTTTGCCGTTTTCCAATTTCAAAACGGCCGTACGCAACAGAAAGGTTTTTCCCACTTCTTCTGTGTCTTCCAAAACGGCAGGAACCGTCGTATTCCCGCCCACGACGGCATAGGAAGCGTCAAACATCTTTGGTTCGAGAACGATCGACGCATATACGGCAAAACATAAGAATCCGGCCGTCATAATAACCGGCAGCAACACGGCCACCAGGCGACAGGAGTTGGCTAATTCTCCCACGCGCCGGCAGTTTTTACGTGCAAGCACGGCCGGTACGTTTTTACGGTCGGTGTGTCGCGGTGCTTTCTCGGCAGCGTGCGCTAACATGGGGGATATACCCAGAGCAGCTGCCAAAACGCCGCACGCCACGCCGACAACGGTAACGCCGAAGCGCAGCCGCACCGGCAAAAGTATGACGGCAACCACGCACAGCAATAGGATTCCCGAGCAAACGGCGGCAATCCATTTGGCGCCGCTGATTTGTTTCTTGTGCCCCGCCGTGCGCGCAATCTCCGCCAAAAGCGGCGAAAGAAAGCATAGAATGAGCGATGCGCCGACGGCAGTCAGTACGGGATATGGCATAATGGCATACGTGACGTATTTTAAGTTGACGTAAGCGTATACGGCTCTGCCGCAGGGGATTGATAGAATAAGACCGATGAGCAGTGCGACGACGGCATACGCCAGCATTTCAAGTACGCGGTAAAAATACGCGCGGCATCGTGAAAAGCCGACCAACGAAAATAAAAAGGTATACTCTTCCCTTTCCTTAGCCATACAGTAGCACCCGGTCGCAGAAACGACCAAGGCGGCCACCTCGGTCATCAGCACCATCACGGCAGATATGATGCCGAAAAAATTAAACCCGTCAAGAAAGTTATTTTTTTGCACGGCGGATACAACGGCATCGGGATACAAAGCGGAGAGTGCTTCCAAAGTGGAGCTATCAGGTTCGATGCCGGCGATATACAGCCGGCTGAAGACCTCCGTGCCTTGCGCAAAAAGCGATACGAAATCAGATTTCTGCGTCAATTGCGCCACGACGGAGGAAACGTCGCACAGCACGCTGCCATCCCCCAAAAACGGATAGGGCGAAATACCATACACAGTATAGACGACGTCGCTGTTGAACAATTGCAGCGTCACGGTATCTCCGACAGCCAATGCATAGGCATCGGCATAATCCTGCGTGATAAACAGGGCGTTTCCACGCAAGGCACTCGGCACAGTATTGCTTTCCGTGAACCACAGCGGGAAAACGTCATTGACGGTATCAAAGTCAACCGCATACCCATAAAGCACATCTTGCTCGCGCACGTATGATATCGAGATGACACCCGTCACACTTGCTGTATCGGGCAAAAAAGTTTGTGCGGCCTTGGCTGTGATAAACCGTGCATCGGCATCGGCACCCACCTCGATACGTACGTCGGCAATGCCGCAGGACGATTCATTCTTACGCTCATTTTCCAGTTCGATGGCGTCCGAGACCGAAAGCCCCACGATTTGCATCAAACAGGCCAGTGTCAAAATGATCACCAAAAACAGCGGCTGTAACGGTTGTCTGCGCACGGTGCGTATTAAGTGCCTGCCGTATGCCCGCAAGGCGGTTTTTTCTTTTTTAACGTTCAAACTCATAAACGTTTACACCAAAACACCATCGGACATGGTCAAAACCCGTCCGGCGTTCCGTGCGACGGCATCACTGTGCGTCACCTGTACCATCGTCATCTTTTTCTCTTGGTTGATGCGGCGCAAGAGTACCATAACGCGTTTCTCGTTTTCCACGTCCAGTGCGCCTGTCGGCTCATCCAATATCAGTAATGAAGGCTCAAAGCAGAGGGCGCGGCAAATAGCGGCACGCTGGCATTGTCCGCCGGAAAGTTGATCCGGGTACTTTTCCAGCAGCGTGTCAATACACAATTCCCGCGTCAACTCTTGGAAATTAGCACGCACACGTGTATCATCCAGATCGGAAAGTGACGCCGGCAGCAAAATATTATCCGCCACACTGAGCGTATTGATCAGCTTAAACCCCTGGAACACGTATCCGACCTTATTACAGCGTGCGTAGGCCGTTTCTGCATCCGTCATGGCGTAAACGTCCTTACCGTCCCACAAGACGCGGCCCGACTCCGGCGGCAAAAAGCCGCCCAAAATGTTGAGCAACGTCGTTTTACCGCTGCCGCTGCGCCCCATCACGGACAGGTATTCCCCATCGTTGATTGTCAGCGTAATGCCGCGCAAAACCGGTTCACCGTTATACCCTTTTTCAATATTTTCCAATTGCAGCATATCAGTCGAATACCCCCCGTAACAGTCCCGATAAGGCTTCGGGACGAAGTTGTGCATCCATACGTCGAAATGCATCGGCCGTGACCGGCGCAGCGCCCAGGACGTTCCCCTGCGCGTCCGCATCCGCCAGCCAATCCACGTACGCCTGCCCGCCAAGGTGCAGACTGCACACCGTATCCAAGGCCTGCGGTGCATTATCGGTGAAAAAATCAAGCAATGCGTTGATCCGCAGCGCATCGTCACCCTTCAAAAGTGTGTCCCATATCTCGGTTTGCACTGCAGCGGTACCTTGCAGCGACGATAACAGTATAAATACTGCGTTGCAGACGTTGCCGCACTGCACGGTGTCCTCCGCCTGCACCACGGCGGTAAACAGTCCCCCGAGAGTCCCCGGGAGTGCCGCCGTCCGTGCAAACAGGGCGGCCCATTGCGCCTGCGTTAATTGTACGTCGTACGATGCCTCATCGTACAGCAATTTCACCTCTGCCGCGCTGAACGATACGGCGTCCGGTACCGCCGTCCCGTCGTTCCATGCGCGTGCAACGTTGTAAAGCATCACGGCCGTTTGAAATACCGTGACAAAATCCCCCTCTGTTACTGACCGAAACGCGGCGGATTCCGCCTTGGTTTCTTCCAGCTGCCGGACGTAATACGGGTATAAATACTTATCGTTCTGATAGGTATGCACACGCGTACGTAGGGTATCCAGCTTGTTATCATATTGTTGAATCGTATATTGATACAGCATCTGCGCACAGGCGCGTGTGCCGAACGTTTTCAAAGTTTTTGTGTATAGGGATTGCCAAAGCGCTGTCTGTTGCGCGTCGAGCTGACTCGTCTGCGCCCATACGGTATACGCGTCAAGCAAGGCGTCGGCATCACGTGAAAGACACGAGAAATAATCGTTAAAATCCGCTTCTGCAACACCGACTGCCTGCATCATGGACAGGAGGTAATCGGTTTGTTCATTGAGATTTTCCAGGGTCGTGGCGTTGATAATCCCATCGTGTGCGGTTATGCCGTAGAGCAAGTGATACAGCGCATCGCGTGCATTTGTCATTGCCATATCGGTATAGGACGCTGCCATATCCTGCATATCGATGCCGCGGCGCATATCGTTGCGTGCCGTGCAGGCAGTTATGGTGAGGGGACACAACGCGCCAAGGCAAAGACACAGTACCAAAGACCTGCGGCAGTGCGACGCTGCGCGGTTGATTCTATTTTTCAAAACGTCGTGCCCCCCTTTTTCATATAAATTCACGTAGTAAACAGTAACCAGTAATCAGTAATCAGTCTAAAATGCGGAAAGAGGCGAGCCGCCCAAAAATGACGGCTTGCCTCGGTGGGAGTTACGTTCTCCCCAATATTATTTTGCTCCAACGTCAAATTCGACGTATTCGAACTCGGACTTGGTTTTGCCTTCCATCACGCTGCTGAAGGGCAGGAGTTCTTTATCGCAGGTACCATCACCGGTATACCCGTAGCTGTTGCCATTCTCGTTGATCTTAAAGGCGCGCGTCCCCTCGTTCCCGTTCACAGCACGGTGGAGACTGTAGGCACCGCGTACGTCCGTCGCCGTAGACGGAATTTCGAAGGAGACGTCAATCGTCAGGTCACCGGTGTCTTTATCAAAGGTCATCCGGATGGCAGGATCGTATCCGGCCAAAACGTTAGCGCGTACCACGTCACTGTTCGTGCCTTTCAGCAGAGACTTGATATCCAAATACGCCGACGTCAACGCAAGCGTCGTTTCGTTATACAGGCAGGAAACGTCTGCGACCAAGTAGCCATCGTCCGTCACCTTGATGCCGTATACGTCATGATCCTGATACAGCGATGCGGAATAGACGTAATCTCTGACTTCACTGTATGCAATAAAGCGCAGCGTCGTTTCCGTACCGTAACCCGCATTGACCTTATCCAGGGCAATGCTGAACCATTCGCCGGGTTCCACGGGGATATTTTTCAGAACGTCATACAGATCGAAGAGGAACCCGTACAGGTCGCTCTGCTCTTTATCGGCCATAATCGGTTCCCGGTATTCTTCGACAATCTTTTTCAAACCATCCGAGCAAACGAAAGCCATAAGATCCTCGGCATCGGTGTAGAACGAGAAGTAGTAGTGATCCGGGTCGGTATTGACGTGCAAGCCAAGGGAGGCGTGCAGGGTTAGGTTCTCGTTACATACGGCTGCCTCGTCCACCATGGTCAGGCCGTTACCCAGGGTAGCGTCCACACTCACACTGTAATCAATCTTTGTGCCGTCCACTGCCTTTTTCACGACAATCGTGTTGCCGACGACGTTCTCCCCATACAATTCGTTATACGTTTGCATGCAGAACGCCGTGTTCATGCTGACCTCTTCGACCAGGTTCACCGTGTTAGACAGAACGGACAAACGGCTGTTCTTGCCATTAAAAGCAAGTCTGTCGGTCGTGATCATCCACAGGTTATCTTTCCACGTCCAGGTAATGGTACCATCGTCGTCCACGGTCTTGGTTATGGTGGCCATGGTCACGTCAGCCAGTTCCGGCAGCGTTTTTGCAATATATGCCGGCGTATGCAGCGCAATGGTTTTTCCGTTCACAAGCACCGTATCCGTGGCCACAGCCAACGTATTGTAAATCGTGCCATTACTCAGCCGACGTGTCACGTTCTCGTAGATGGTCCACTTGCAATCTGCCTCATCGACGTCGCGTTTATACGCTTCGTCAAGGAACCCTCTTTCGCTGTACGTGATGGCCATCGGATGCGACAGCACAACGACGTGTCCGTTTTCATCCAGCAGCACTTCCGCATCATTATCGTTACTGTCGCTGCCGTTCATCAATTCCGTCAAATAATTATAGCTCTCATCGAACGTCAGGGGGTCGAGGACGTAACTCAGCGTCCACGCATAATCTCGCTCGCCCGTTTGGTTATACTGCACGTCAAGGAGCGTTAACCCGTCATTCACGTAATATACAAGCTTTTCCGTAGTAACCACACCGGCCTCTAGGTCTGCCAGAATATCTTCCGGCGTCCGATAGGCAACGGAGGCGTCCATTTGATAGAATCGGCCGACAAACCCGTTTTTCCATTCGGCAAGCGGTTTATCTGCAACAAAGCCCCAATCGACCACGTCGCAGTCGTAGTTAGGCGTTTGAATCGGGTAATACACTTTGGCAGATTTGAAACTTGAATTCGGAATATCTATAGTATCAGTCTTGTAATAATCCAGTGCATCCAAGCGATGGAACGTGAATGCGAAGGTATCACTGTTGCGGAAAGTGATATCGTATACGTCCTTTTCGACCGTAAAGTATTCCCGTTCACCGGCAGCATTTTGGCGCATCACCTCATCGGAAACAGACAAGCGCAGGTCCCAATAGCTGTGATTCCCGTCGTAGATTTTCTCCCCGCAAAGCGAATAGCGCACGACGTCAAACGGATACTGATTGGATACAACGTTTGCAAAGGTGAACTTTTGCTCGTCGGAAATGGGTGCGTAATCCAATACCGCCTGCCAAAAGTTATGACTGCCGTCTGCACGCAAACTATTTGTATATTTCGTCCATGCAAAATAGCTGTCCGTAAGACGGCCGACAACCTTGCCATCCGTCCACGTTTCATAGTAATGGACGTGGAGTTCCGGCCCGCGTGTGGGTTGGAATTCAAGCTTCACGTCGGTCCGGGAGGGCGTTACCATCGTCTTATCCGTATTGGTAACGTAGGCCAACAGGTTAATATCGCAGTCGAAGTCGGTCAGCACTTTGCCGTTCTCGACGCGCTCGTCATAGGCGACGTTCACGTAATCGAACGTACCCCAATCTCCGGGCGTTGCATAGGTAGCGTCCGTATATTCGGTATACGAAAGAACAGCAT
The DNA here is from genome assembly GCA_002315325.1 of Clostridiales bacterium UBA1770. Taxonomy (GTDB): domain Bacteria; phylum Bacillota; class Clostridia; order Oscillospirales; family CAG-272; genus UBA1770. The sequence continues at coordinate 33,922 of DCGU01000076.1, read as the reverse complement.
GCCATTTCTCGATCGTTTCAAGTTTCGGGGCATTCGTCTGCGTCACAATCGTGACGTAGTCGGCATGCGCGTCCAAACCGTAGGAGCAGAAGAACACAGTGCCGCGGTTGGTCAAATCAAACACGCTGTTCTGCTCGACAAGCCCTGCCGCTGCATCGACAACGGTATAGTTTTGTGCGGCATACACCCGCGTGTAATTGTTTTCGAATGCATACAAATAGCTAAAGACGGCCTCGGTCAATACTTTTTCGCTGCCGTGGTCGTTTTGTTCAACCAAAATCGTTGTCGTGGCGTTTTCCGTGGTATGCAGCAATTCCAAGCGGTACATCGGGATGATTTTCCCGCTGAATTTATCGGTGGCCGTTGTCGTCAACGAAAGCGACGTACCCGTGGTGTACAAGAGGGCGTTCGGCAGCATGCGCTGTCTGTCATCGAAGGCAGCCAACGTGTCGGTATAGGATATAACCATGCCGTCCCCGCGTTGGATGACAATGGTATTCAACACACCGGACGTGGAAACAACGCCGAGATACGCATCGGTCTGGTGCAGGGAGAAGGCTTCATCCCCGCTGTGATAATCGACGTTGACCATCATGGTGTCCAGATTTTCGGACCTGCAGCAGGAAACAGCCAATTCATCCGTCGTAACTTCACACGCCGTCAATTCATAGCGGTCTGTGTCGCCATCCCGGTTGATTTCGCCCTTGATCAATGCATCGAGGTTGGTACCGGATGCCTCGTTGCTGTATTGAACGGATACTTCCTTGACCACGTAGGTCACGATACCGTTCACGTCTTCTTTATTACCGGCCCAGGTGAACGCGGCATCGGTTTCGGTGACACCGTTTTTCACGAGCAGGCAATCGGCATTCACCGCTGTCAAATACGTCTGTTCACAGTCGGAGACGGTGGCAAAGGTGACGACTGCATTGCCCGCGTAGATATCCCCATCGGTTGCGGTAGCCACGTTGACGCGCAGGGCACGGCCGACACCGTCAACACCATAGGTCTTGACGTACTGTACCTTGCCGGCTTCCATAACCTCAACGTCCACGTGCAAAAGGTTGCCCTCTGCGTCGGTCACGTAGGTCAGCGACCCGTATTTTGCCACGAGGTCGTTGGTGAGTTTTTCCAACAGGTCGGCGCAGTTCAACGTGGAATCATTGAAGTAAGTCTGCAAAGCGTTATCGATGACGCTTGCAACAGTGGCCGACAGCAGACTGTTGACGTTATCGATCAACGCGTCAAGCGGAATGCCGTTGGCGGCACAAATATCGTCGATTGTTGTCTGTGCCAAATCTCCGTCCACCAAGGAACGGATATCGCCGTGGAACGCCGCGTCAAACTCTTCCTCGGTCAACACAGTACTGATAATGCTGTTGATTGCGTCGAATAAGTCTTCGGAACGCAAACCGCCGCCCTCAGCCAGCGTCACCAGTGCGTCAATGACTTCCTCACCGGTGCGGTTGGGCAACGTCTGCAGGAATTTATCGATACGGTCGCCGGTCAGGGTCTCGCCCTCGGCGACGGGATACAGATACTCGTTGATAAAGTCAACGACGATCAAATCGTCCGTTTCGGTTGCCTTATCACTGCCGAACAACAGGTCGGTCAGGGACGCCTGCAAGTACGATACGTCCAGTACGTAGGTGATATTCCCGTTTTTATCGACGGATTGACGGGTGAAAAGCTCGGTTTCGGACAGGTAGGAATCCCAGAATGCCACCGGCAAGCAATCCACCAGCATTTTCAAGCTGCCTTGCAGGGCACCGGCCATTGCCGCCTCGATTTCCGGCTGGGCACAAATCAGCGTGCCGCCGATATCATACACGGTTTTGACGACGTCAAATATATCGTCGGGGGTGCCGAAGGAATCGCCAACGTATGCTGTCAAAAGGTCCGTCAAAATTTCGTTCAGGTCGTAATACCCCTGAAAATTGAGTGATTCCATGTCGGCCATATTCCCAACGAACGAGGTATAAACGTACACTCTTTCGTTGCTGATATAGGCACGTACCGTCGCGTCACTCTGCGTGGCAAGGTCGGTTTGCGTCGTGCTGACGTTGGCCGTGATGGCACCCGTCAGTTTACCGTTGGCACTGACCAGATGCACGTAACCGCCGTCGACCACGTAGCCGCCAAAGGTCATGCCGCTGTCCAGATTGAAATCATAGTTGAAATCGGGGAGTGCCAGCAGCAACAGGTCGATGACGTTATCGCAGTTGTCGATGGAACGCTCTTTTTCGCCCATAGTGCGTTTGACGTCGCCGCAATACTCACAGTGATATTCGGTGATATTAAACAGCGGGTTGGGACCGTCGTACAGGGGCGTTCCTTCATCATATTTATGCTTGGCCAAAACGGTATACGTATCGTTTTTACCGGACTTGTCGTTATAGAATACGACGTTGCCGTTTTCCACGCAGGTGGCCGTTTTGTTGGAAACGAATCGGTACGTCGGCACGTCCGCAATCAATGCGTCCATTTCCTCGTCCGTCATGCTTTCCACGTAAACGTCGGGGGCCAGAACGGTTTCCCACGCCTCACCCGCAGCCATCGCATTTCGTACGAATGCCTCGCCGTGCACGTTGAGGAACACGTTGCTGCCCATCAAATAGACGGTGCCGACGTTGGCATTGGCCAACAACTCAACGTAGGAATACTCTGCTTTTTCCGTCAGGTACAGGATGCCGACAAAACCGGCAATCTTGACGTTGGCAGGGGCATCTAACACCAGCGTACCGACCACGGAGTCTTTATCCACCGTGATATCGCTGACCGTGACGACGTTGCCGCCGTCGACGGCGTAGTTGATTCTATCCTCTGCGGCAACGACAACCATCGAGCCGATTTGTGAGCAGAACAGGGACACTGTGCCGTTGCAGCACAGGGACTCCGCGGTGGTGTCCGTCCGTACGTTGCGTAACGTGACGCACTGTAAACCGGAAGTCAATACAGGGGTGCCGTTGGCAATGGTGCCGTTGGCGAGTGTAACGGTGCCCTGCGCACCGGCAGACGCATACAGCGTACTGTTATTCAGGTTCAGTACGTTGCCGCCCAGGTCGAGCGTCATACCGTCCGCAAACGTCATGGTATCGTATTCCGTGACGTTATAGTCGTCTTGCAGCGTATAATTAACAGTGGATTGGTTGAACATGGCTGCCTGCACCGCCGGTTCTTTCGACACCGACACGGCAAGGACGGCACCCAATGCAATCACTGCACACACGGCCAAAACGAGAGCCGTGAACGCTTTTTTATTTGAGCGCATATTTCATCCTCCATATATATCTGATTCCCGCCGGGCAACAGCGTTGCCCGGTGGTTGACGTGATACGTTCATTTTTGTTTGAGGGGCCGTTTTTTATTGGGGACAGCCCCCGGCGTTACCCGTTTCTTCTATGCAAGTCAAGGTTGCTGCGGGAAAATGCGCTCGTACAGCGCAAAGAATGCGGCGCCCAGCACTGCCAGCACTGCGTTGATAATCGTCCACACAACGCAAGCCGTGCAATTACCCAGAATGGCAGTCACGACAATGCCGACAACGTAGACGGCAATGCCGATGATGGTCATTAAGTCGTGCTTTTTCTTACGGAATACAAAGAAGCAAACAAGAACAAAAGCAATGAACAGTACAGCCAGTGCCAACATAATCCAATGCACGCAGCACTTGGCCTCGGTAATGAAAGCAAATTCGGACAGGCGGTCGATGCGGGTGATCAGGTAATCACCGTCGATGACGTATTTACCCACGGCCGGCTCTCCCGTTTCGGAAGGCAGGATTTCGGTCACGTCATCGGCATCGTGTACGTGCAGTACGCGCGTCAATTTGCCGCCGTTCTTAATTTCTTCGGGGATGGCCATCTTGACCAGAATCGTGGCCCCCTCGTCCAAATCGCTGACGTTGATTTCGGTTTCAACGCCGTTTTCATCAATCTGAATCAGTTTTACGTCATAAATCGTGAGGACGACTTCATCCTTTTCGAGCAGTTCGTTGTAGTCGATCGTCAAATCCAATTCCTCGACGGGCTTGGTTTCAATCTCGGTGCTGACAACGACCTGTACCACCAGCGTGACGTCGCCGGGGAAACCGCCTTCATATTCCACGATGACTGCAGGCTTTTCGGTCTGTTCATCGGGATTTTCGGCGGGCGGGTTAACGGGATCCGTACCGGGCACGTCGCTGCCTGTCGGCGTCACGGGTGTCTCGGTCGAATCGGTATTATTTTTCACAGTCGTGCGGATATCCAGCACAGCAGTCATGGCGGGGATATCCAGGTAGTTGCCGTTCGTTTCAAACGTAGCGGTAATCGTGTGTTTACCGACGGCAACCGCATTGTTACCCTCGTAGGTAACGCGGATATCGTCGGGCACGTTTTGTACGAGCAGGGAGTGCGGCTGTCCGTCGTAAAGCACGTGGCTGTCGGCAAAGACCATCTGTGCCAACTTTTGCGCGTCGTATGCGGCGCGTGCAATGGTAAAGCCGACGCTCTTCGTACCGGAATAGTTGCCGAAGAAGGAAACGATAACGCAAGCGCTGCCGGCATTGACGTTATCGGCGTACGAAATAACGTAGTCAACGTCCTCGTACAGCACGGTGCCGTCGGGCAGTTTCACGCTCACACCGGGTTTCTTCTCGGTACCGTCGTACACGTAGTTCTCGTGGTCAAGCAGCGTAACGATGCTGTTCTCTGCATTGACACCTTCAATGGTAAACGAAGCGGTATAGGGGGCGAAAATAACGTTGGCGTTGTCACGGGCGGTAATCGTCACGCTCGCCGCGCCCTTCTCTACGTTATCGGCATACGCCAGCGTATAGCCGGCGGGATCAAGCACCAAACCGTCCACGGTCACGGTAACGGCAGGCGTGAGTGCCTTGCCGGTATAGGCGGCACGGGCAACTTTGACGTTAGCCGCAGTCAGGGTTACTTTCTTTTGCAGAACGGTAAACGTGGCGACAATCTCGCCCTTATAGTTGCCGCCCAAGGTAATCTTAACGGAAGCGGTACCGGCATTGACGTTATTCGTAAATACCGCCTTGTAATCGCCCGCATCAACGTTACCGTCACCGAACGGGATCACAATGGCAGGCGTTACGGCGCTGCCCGTGTATACAACGTCATCAAGCTGAACGTTCGTATCAGAAAGATCGGCGGGCAATACGGCAAAGGTTACTGCCGTCGTACCCTTATAGCAGCCCTTGAAGGTGATGGCCGCTTTTGCCGTGCCGACGTTGACGTTGTCACTGTACTTGACGTCGAAGTCTTTGCCCTCGATTAAGAGGTTGTTGCCGTCGTACAGCCATACGGTAGGTTTAAGTTCCTTACCGGTGTAGGTCATATCGGACACGGTTGCCACAGCACCGTTCATATCTTTTTCACCGATGACAAAGTTGACGTCCATCGTGCCGACGTAGTTGCCGATAAAGGTAATATGGGCAATACCCGTGCCGAACGCGACGTTATCCGTATAGGAAACGACGAAATCGGTGCCCGGGATCAATGCGTACGCGTTTACTTCATCCACGACGTACGGCGTGGGCGTTTGTTCTTTTCCGGTATACGGAACAGCGGGAACAGAAATCTTGGTCATCGTGCCGTCCAACGCGTTGATGGTGAAGGGCACCTCTACCGTACCGGTGTAGTTACCGCAGTAGGAAATCGTTGCCTTCGCCGTGCCGGCGTTGACGTTATCGGTATACGTAACGTAATAATCGGTACCGGACGTCAATACGACGTAGCCGTTTTTCAGAATGAGTTCCGGGGTTTGCGGTTTGCCGTTGTAATCCGTAGCGGTGATGACAACGGGTACTTGGCTCATATCCTTCGGCGCAATGGTGAAATGGGCGACAACGGTACCGCTGTAGTTGCCGCGGAATACGACGATCACGTCTCCTTCGCCGGCATCGACGTTGTCCTCATAGGATACGTCATAATAGGAAGCATTTACCGTTTCGCCGCCGTACGTGACGGTCACGTTGGGCGTTTTCTCGGTGCCGTCATAAACGGCAGATTCTGCCGTAACGTCGGCGCCGCCCATATAGATCGGAGAAATGACAAACTCTTTTTCAATGGTACCGGCATAGTTGCCGCTGAACGTAATAATCGCTTTACCGTTGCCGGCGTTGACGTTATCCGTGTAGGTCACCGTGTAGTCGATGCCGGCCTGCAGCGCGCACTGACCGTCGGCTATCGAAACGGCGGGCGTTTTCGCGCTGCCGTCGTAGGTAACGCCGGGGATGACGACGTTATACGCCGTCAACGTCTTGGGGAGAACGGCAAACGGCAATTCAACGTCTTCAAACGTGAAGTTACCGTCGGCTGCCGCCTGAATCAAAACGGTTGCCGTACCGACGTTAACGTTATCCGTGTAGGTAACCACGATATCCTTGGCTTTTATCAGAATGCCGTTGACGTGGAAGACAGGCGTCGGTTCAACACCGCTGCCGGTATAGGTCATATCGGTTACGCTGACCAGGTCGGCGATATTGCCGAGGTCGCGTTTCACCAGGTCGAATTCCACGGTGGCGGAGCCGACGTAATTGCCGATATACGTAATATATGCGGTGGCCGTACCGACATCGGTGTTGGAAGCAAACGTCACAATATAGTCGGTCCCGGAAACCAGGGGTCTGCCGCTGTACGGGTTAGAAATCACAAATTCGGGCTCAATGGGATAGCCGGTGCAGCACAGGTCGGCATCGGGTGCCGTTTTAACCGGCTGTCCGGTCATATCCGTTGCCGATACGTAGAAGGAGACGTAAATCGTATCTTCCGTCAACTCGTAATCTTCGTTATTGACGAACAATTGCAGCTCGTCAACCCACGTACCGACGGGAATGCGATCCATGTCATCGGCATTGATATACAGCGGTCCGTTGTACAAATCGCCCGACGCGATGCGTCTGACGATACTGCCGGGAACCACGCCGATGCTCGTATCCGTCCAAACGGTGAACTTTTCGTAAGCGTTTTCTTTTTCGGCCGTACGGTCGTAATCGCTGTAGGTAATGATAAAATCGCCGCAATGCTCACCGGCGAAGGAAATCACGTAGGTGAAACCGTAATCCAGATAATGCTGGCCGTAATAAATCCAATTTTCGTCCGTGACGTAGGAAAGCGACGTGTCGCTGACAGTAATCTTATCTTTCTTAACAACAAATGCCCTGTGGGAGACAGCGGAGAATTCGTAATTGGCGGCCTCCTCGGCAGTGGCAAACGCAACGTCGATATCGTACACGCCGGCGCCGGTCAGGTCGTGCTCGCACGTAACCAGCAGTGCCACTTCTTTACCATCGATATCGGTGTAGGAGGCGGCAACGGAGGAAACGGGCAGTTCCTTATCTTCGGAAACGTATTTCTCGTAATCGCCCTCGCTCCAAATGATATCCACCACCCTGCGCTGTGCGACAAAGGTGATGCTCAGCGCATTGCCGTTCAGTACGCTGTCGTTTCCGTCAAACGTGAAATTGACGGCATCGGTCAGCGTCACCGGTACGGTCAGGCGGTATAATTCACCGGCCAGCACCGTGGCCGTCGCAGTCATCGGTACGTAGCCGTCTTTCTCGTAAACTTCCAAAACGGCTTTACTGAGATCATAGGAGAATGCGCTGTCCGTTGTACCGCCGTGCCAGGTGTTCATTGCCTTAATCTCGGTCTTGGCCAAGACGTCCGTCAACGTATCGCCGTATGCGGCGCCGTTCACGGCAGCATTGATGGCCACGTTGACGGGGTTTACCGTAACGTGTACGTCGGTCACCGTCGTGCCGTCTGCCAGCAAGATGTGTTCGTCATTTAAATAATAGGTAACGATATACTCGCCGGCATCCCTGATTTCGTCCACGTCGGTCAGCGATGCACCGTCCACACGAACAATGGTGTAAGACATATCGCCCTTTAAGAAGCCGTAGTCAACGTAACTTGATAACGATATGCTATTGTTATACGCTGCCCCGAACAGCTTTAATCGATCGGGCACAATTTCATAGAGTTGGCCGGATAATACCTGCGTCAGGTGCACCTTCACATCCAGGGCTTCACCCGTATAATCCGTCTCGGACGTGCCGGCCGTAAACATGGGGTTGGTCAGGACGTTCTTGTTCACGGTATACGTCAAACCGGCAACAGAACCCGTGAAGTTCCCCTCGAAAGCAAGGGTAATATCGTAGGTGCCGGGGAGTGCGGTATTGCGGCGCACGTCGACGCCGTCATGCAGAATCCGATAGGAGAGATACTCACAGGCACCGGTATTATAATCCGCCCAAACACCCGTCTTGGGCATAGCAATCACCACACAGGAATAGTAATTGTAATAATTTCTTACAGCATCGGTTGCGGCCTGATTATACATCGCGGACGCATGTGCATAACCGGTGCGAATAACAGGAGTATGCATAGCACCGTCATCGTAAATGCTGTATCCTTCAAAACAGTAAGTCAGGAGGATGTTGGGGGTTTGGCCGACGCCGGTATAGCTGCGTTCGATTGCTGCCGGGGAAATAAAGCCGCCGGGTAATTGCGGGCGTTCAATCTGCGTGAAAGTGAACGCGGCAGCGTCTTCGGGGATGGCGCGCCAGTAGAAATGTTCGGCATCGGTCAGGGTAACGAGACTCCTGTAGGCGGCAACCGTTTGCGCATAGGACGCAAGCGTCGCGTCATCAAACGCCGTTACGGTGATGCCGGCCTCTGCGCAGGCCGCCGTGAAGGCCCGATAGACATCCGCATACGCAACGTACGCGTTGTAGGCATCCATCAAATAGGAGTGCATCATGGCCACGTCCGTATCGGTCGTACATAGGATTCTTGTATCATCTTCCAAATAGGTTCCATAATAGCTCAGCAATAAATGGATTAACGTTTTCTCCACGTCGCTGTCGGTATCCGCAAACGTTTCGTTTGCATTTTTATTGAGGGCAAACGTGCTGAGCTTGTTTGCCACTTGATAGAACAAATTGTACGCCGTCAATGCATCCTTATACTTGGCAACAACGTCCGTGTAGGAAGCATGCAAGCGGTTGTACAACTCCGTGGCGGACGTCACGGCACCGGATGCCAATTCAGCGGCAGAGGGTAAAATGCCGTTTGCGTAGGCCTGTTTGAACGCCAAATAGTCCGCCAGGTTGGCCGTATTATCGGCAAAACTCTCGTCCCATTCTGTTTCATAGGAAAAGCCGATGGGTTCTGCTTCTTCGCACTCGGTGATAATCGTCGTCACGTAGACGTCGCGCGTGTTTTCATCGATTGCGTAGGGGGTAATGGTAAACGGGACCGTAATATAGTCCGGTTCGTAGTCACCCACAGCGTCGTACAGGATTTCCATCTCGTAGTTACCGACGTTGAGGGAGTTGAGCACGGCACAGGAGAAAAAGTCGGATTCACGGAGCAGGTTTTTATAATAAGTGTATTCCGGCGTGCAAACCAATTGGCGCAGCCCGTCGCCGAGAACCTTGTACAATTTAAAATTAAGGAAACGGCGATTGATCACGGGCAGCGTGAGGTCTGCGGAGAACAGTGCCCCGCAATCGGTACCGTCGTACGTAACGGAGGCAGCCGTTTCATCAAAGTGACCGAAAGCAAAATCGGGAATCGTGACGACGTAGGGGGCCTTTTCCGCAGCGTCGTCTTTAATTCTGAAGGAAACGGAACCCAGGGTATTGACGCCGTATACGACGTCATTGCCCTCCCACACCCCGGTCTCATTCATGCGATACTGCATCATAATATCCGTTGTCGTAGCAACGTCGTCCGTGGAACCGGGCGTCATCTGCACGTCGTATGCCGGCGCATAGTACTCGACTCCATAACAACCCGGGGCACTGTTCACCACCATCGCGTAATGGTGGTTGTAATTGTCCTTGTACGTTAAGATAAAGGCAATATTGTACACACCGGACGCCAAATCGTACGCAGTCAAATCAAACTCCGTAAAGTAGGCTTTATTCACTTTATCGTATACAATGGCACCGGTAACCGCATTCCCCTCTGCATCATACACGGTCTCCCACGCTGCCCCGTAATTTTGAACGGCCAAAGAGTCGGCATGCAGCGCGTACGTTTGCATCTCCGCACCCGTCAGCTTTTGTAAAACGGGCGTCACGTTCATCGACTGATCTACAGTCCCAGCAAACGCTAAAAGGTGCGTGGTACACTCCTGTTTGTCATCGTTTTGATTTTTGGACGTAAAATCATAGTCAATGTGTACCTTATTCACGTTGCCGACAGCGTCCGTTTCAAAATAGGCTTCATAGCCCATTTTATACGTAGATAAAACGTCATAAACAAAGTTTTTGTCTTGCATAAGTTCCGTTCCTGTCGGCGCAGGCTGGTCCTGTACGTATGCATACTTGAGGGAAGTTATTTTATTAATCTTAATTGTACCGTTGCGATACGCAGACGTGGAATCATAGTCCCCCATGCCCGCATCGACCAGTGACGCATAAAAGTACGCGTCGGCAGCAGATTCCGGGAATGCTGTTGACACGAAATCGGTCACGTCACAAGAGGTGACGATTTGTTTGTCGAATATCCCGTTCACTTCAATATAGTCAAGGTTGACAAAAGGAGAGGCAGGCCAGGCAACCGGCACTCCCTCCACGACGGCAACGTCACTCTTTGTCGGGACGATGATCGTATATCTGTCGGGATCATCGGCGACTGCATCGGGTACCGCGGGGGCAGCCGTAGCCTGCAGGCTCGGCTCCTCTGCACCGACGTCGACGGCGAACACGGATACCAGGCTCGTCATCATGGTCAGCGCCAGCAGCACACTCAAAAGCTTTTTCATCATTTTGAATTCCTCCTGAAAAGAAAACCATTATTTCTTTATATCAAAGCGCAAATATAAGAAAATAATTTTGTTCATTATACCATAATAGTAAAAATAGGTCAACCGCTAAATAATCAGTCCCTGCTGTTGCTTTGATTTTGGGGTGGGATAAGGTTGCACAACTATCTGCTCGGCGGAACCGAAAAACGTTTTTTAAACAAAAACTCGCCTGCGTCACACGTATGGCGCAGGCGAGCGTTTTTTGACTATCATAGACTACAACGTTACAACTAAACCGTTTAAAGCGTTCTATTCCCGAAAAATGAAAAAATGTAAAGTTTTGGGAACAGAACGCCCGTGGGGTGCACCGGAAAGGATAAAATCACAACTTGATGGCCTTCTTGGATTTGTTCAACAAGACCGTCACGCCGAGCAGAATGGCAAAACAAACGCCGATAAAGGTCAATGCCACCCATAGCGGTTCCTCCAGGGGCAGCCACAGCAAAAGCACCACTTTGAAAGCCAGCCCTATGGCAAAAATCAGGATCGGGCTTTTACCCCACAGTGCTAACAGGTCAAAGGGGATGCGAACGCGGTCGAATGCCGCAACTAAAAACAGCAGCAGCGTAAAGAAAGCAAACGTCAACAGCAAAAAGTTGACGGAAACACCGCGAGAGGAAATGGGCTGCAGGATGGTTGCCGGAATTGCCGCGGCGACGGTACCGGCAAACGTCAGCATACAAACCAGCCACGGGCGCTTGGCGTGCACGTAGTTTTCGCACAAAATATAACCGCCGACGATACAGGTTACCCAGCCGAACGTACCCCACGGGCCGCCCATAACCAAGGCGCTGCGGCGCTCTTGTAAAAGCGGAACAAAATGCAGGCCGTACCGTACGGCAAGCAGTGCAATGAAGGAAATAGTGCGCGCACGTGATTTTGCCGCGATGAACGGCAGACTCAATATGCCTGCATACGCAAAGACGTGTAAAATGCTCCAATGCATGAAGGACGTATCATAAAAACGTTGTGCCGTTCCGGCAGAAAACAATTGTCTCCATGCGTCGATCAGCATTAAGGGCCAATCCAAAACCACCAACGCAACGACCGACGTATAAAAGATAACCTTGCAAATATAGACGAACGTATTGCCGTTTTTCATTTTTCCGCAGCACTTACCGCATACGGCATAGGCAATACCGGAAAGTGCGCAAACCACGCAAATCGCCTGCACGCCGAAGATATCGTCGAGCCATCCGTTCATCAGGTTCTCCAGCGATACCAAACAGCTGCCGAGCGCTGCGAACATCAAATAGCGGTGTGCCAAGTGCCGAAAGGCACCGGGACGGTCTGTCGCGGCACGGCGGGTAAACGCCAAATAGCAGGACATACCGATTAACAATAAGAACATCGGCAAAAGGCAATCGCCCCATTCCATGCCGGGCAGGATTTCCACGCGATCCTTGCGCGTGTCGGCGGCAATGTAATACAACGGGCCGAAACACTTAAAAAAACCGACGGACTCAAAAAACAGCATTAATACCAGGCACAGTCCCTTGAGCCGATCGAGTGCCAAAAGCCGGCCCTGCGGCTGCGGTGCAATTTGATTTTGTTGCATAACTACCCCCAAAAATATCTTATAAGTGTAAACGGATACAATCCAAAATAATCTGTATGCAATCGGTCGAATACGTCGTCAACCCCAAATTGAGCACGGGAATGACGAATAACAGTGCCGGCAGCGCCGCCAAAACGGCAAAAAGCAAAACGTACAGATTTTCATACAGCAGCATGGCGTTGACCTGCCGCCGCGTCATACCGCATAGCAGCAATGCGTCAAACTCCTCGCGGCGGGAACGAATACTTTCGCACAAATTATTGCCGATACCGATACATCCAAAGGCGCAAAGCAGTGCCATCATAAACCGCACGAAGAAAACGTACCGCGTCATATCGCGCACGTAGGCCCCAAAAAGGCTGTCGACCGGCAGGATTTCCACCGCCTGCCCTGCCGTCACGTCCTGCAGCGCTTCATACAGCGTTTGCAGCGGCACACCCGCGGAGCCGGAGACAACCAGGTACGTCGGCGCCCCCTGCAGCGTATCGTAATGCGTAATCATTTGCGGCATGGAAGTGGATACCGTTTGCGTCAGGCGCAGCGTCTTTGTCTGTACGGTGTCGCTCACGGCGAAGGTTTCGTCAAGTGCAAAACCGCGCGCATCGGCAATGAATGCGGCCGCAGCAACGTCCCCGGCGGCGGGCAATATCAGCGTATCGCCGAAGTCGTACCCCAACACCGCCGTATCGGTAATACCCAAGAAGAAAGCGCGTTCGCCCGATGCCGTTTCGGCATTCCATACGCGCACGGGATATACGCCGTCAGTTTCATTCATGGCTTCCACCGATTGTTTGACGTTTGTCAGAACCGCTTCCGAACCCGAAATCAGATAATCCCCCGTGAGCGTTTGTCCCGTCAGCGTCATCATGCGGCGGGAAGAAAACGATAAAAAGCCAAGGCATAGAACGGCTGTCAGCAGCACGCAAAGCAGCCGTGCCGCATTAACCAATTCACCAACGCGGACGCCGTTTTTCACTGCAAGTTCCTGCGGCACGCTCATACGCCGCTTTTTACACAGGTGAGCGAACAGCGCCGTGAACGCCGTGCGTGTCAACAGACAAATCGTTATAAACAATAGGAACACCGCCGGTATTGCCAACCAAAAGCGCCGTGCCACCGGAACGAAGAAGGCGGCACCGCCCGACAGCAGCGTGATGATACAGCAACACAGCGCCAAACGCCCCGTGGGCAATGCACGGCGACGTTGCGGGGTACGCAGATCGGCCAAAACGGGAGACAACGTTGCTACAAACAGCAAAATCAATGCGGCCGGCAAAAACGCCTGCCATGAAAGATGAAACTCTGCGAAGGAAAGCCCCATCCCGGCAAAGATACGGCGGCCGATGGGGATGGATACCAACGTCCCGATTCCCATTGCCGGCAGCGTGTAAAGCAGCATCTCGATGATGCGGCAAAGCAGCGCCCTGCGCGGCGAGAACCCGACAAAGGAGAACAACAGGGCGTATTCCCGCCGCTGTTTTGCCAGACACCACAAGCAGGAAACGGATACGACCAGTGCAATCATAAAGGTAAAGGCGGTAATCACCGCAGGAATTACGGTAAAGACACCGAAGCCGTTATCCGCAGTCTCGGTAACGACGGGCGCCACGACGGCCTCGGGATAGAGCGCCTGCAGGGCTTCTTCCAACGCCTGTGTCGTGTAAGATGGACTTTTGACGTAGAGTTTACCGCAAACCGCGGACAGGAAATCGTCGGTCAAAAACGGGTACGTTCCACGCAAACCGGAAGCGTCGCAATACGCGGATAATAAAGCCCCAAGGTCACAGGTAACGTCGCCGTCCCCCAAAATCGGGGTATCAAAGTACCCGCGTATCGTAAAATACAAATCGTACCCGTACAGGCGAAAAGCAATCTCGTCCCCGATTTGATACGCGTACGTATCGGCAAAAACCTTGGTAACGAACAGGGCACCGGCCCGTTCCCCGGCCGATACAGCCGTACATTGTTCAAACGATTGCGGGAAAACAGCCCCTGCATTGTCCCAATCGAGCGCATATCCCTGCACGACGGTTTGTCCAAGCGTCAGCGGCATGGAAAACGTGCCGACGGCAGAGACGTCCAAGCCGGACGTTTGCAGCGGCGCTGCGGATACGAAGGGCAATGACGATGAGGCCGACGCCGAAACCGTCACGGCGTTACCGCCGGCCGCCTCGTTTTTTAAGGCGTTATCGTCCTCAATGCCGTTTGCCGCGCTGACGCTGACAAAGGTCACCGTGAAAGCCAGCAAAAGGACTAAGATAATAACCAGCGGCTGTGCGGGGCGGCGCGCAATCGCGCGCCGCAAATGTTTCAAATAATATCTCATACGGGTGCCCCGTCCGTCATTTGCAGAATGCGGTGGGCATTGGCGGCGACGATATTGCTGTGCGTCACCTGCACGATGGTCGTGCCGCATTCCTCATTGACGCGTTTGAGCAGTGCCATAACCACCTTTTCATTTGCAGCGTCCAGTGCCCCGGTGGGTTCGTCCAATATCAAAACACAGGGGTTAAAACAAAGGGCGCGGCAGATGGCGGCACGCTGGCATTGGCCGCCGGACAGCTCATCCGGATATTTATCAAGAGAGGATTCTATTGCCAGGTCGTGCGCGTGTCTCTCTATATTATCCCAAACGACGCGACGCGGCAGATTTGACAGGTGCCCCGGCAGCAGAATATTGTCCCGTACCGTCAGGGTATTGACCAGGCGAAACGACTGGAACACAAAGCCGATTTTGTTGCAGCGCATACGGGCCATACGTTCTGCGCTCATGGCGTAAACGTCCTCGCCGTCCCACGTCACGCTGCCGCCGTCGGGCTGCAGAAAGCCGCCCAGAATGGCCAGCAGCGTCGATTTACCGCTGCCGCTTCTGCCCATGACGGACACATACTCGCCGTCGTTCACCGTCAAATTGACGCCGCGCAGCACGCTCTCCCCGTTATACCCTTTTTCGACGTTTTGTAATTGAATCACGTACCGAACTCCCTTGTAACAAAAAAACAAACCTGCCCGCACGTAAAATGCGCCGGGTTATCATATCGTAATCATATTGCGTATATTATATAAAATTTTTGCCGTTTTGAAAAGTGTCTGCAAAAAAAGAAAACAGGTTGACGTTTCAATCAACCTGTTTTTCTTTTCGGTTCGTTTCACTGTCCGCAGGACATCTCACACGCCGCAGGCGTATTTCACTGTCCGAAGGACAATTTCACACGTCGTAGACGTATTTCACAAATCCCGTCAGGGATTTATTTCACTAAATTGGCTGCTGCCCAGCCAATAATGGACGGGCCGACCAGCAAAAGCACCCACGTCAGGAGCAAGGCGAAAGCAATCGTAACGAACATGGGGAGCAGACGGCCGTTCTTTTCACTGAAATGCTCGTCCGCGATAAACGCATTCTTTTCACTCACGTAAAAATGCAGCGTATCCCATTTGCCCCGATAGGAGAACAGCAAAGCGTCATCCTTTATCTTCTTCGGCCGACCCTCATCAGCCGAAGAAGCAAGGACTGCCTGTACGTGCGCATCGGCCTCGACACAGGAAACGATACGGGATATTTCCCCGTTTCCGGACAGGGCCATTCGTACAAGCGGTGTGTTCATACCGAGTTCATCCAGCGTCTTGGCTTGGTCAGGGGCCGCAGCCGCCGACAGCAGCTTGCGGACCAGGGGCCCGCACAGACGCCTGTAAACGGTCATAAAAACGGTTGTAAGGATAATACCCGTGCATAAGCCGATAAATATCCAGAAAACCGAAACAGAGCCGTTTTTGGCGGGATTAACGTCCTTGAAACCGTCGTAGAGCTTTGTAAAGTACGCGGCGACGTCCTCCCACACGGTGGAATCGAGTCCCACCTTGACTAAATGCCTTGCGGCAGGTACAAACGAAAGGGTCATAGCTGAAAGCGAGCGGAGCGGGTTTATTCCGGCTTACGCAGCACGTCGATGCCGCCCAGGTACTTCTTGAGCACGTCGGGCACGTTGACGCTGCCGTCGGCATTCTGGTTCTGCTCCACCAGAGCGGGGAAAATTCGGCTTGTAGCGAGACCGGAGCCGTTCAGGGTATGTAAATACTCCAAACGTCCGTCTGCGCGTCTGACACGCATCATACCGCGTCTGGCCTGGTAATCGCGGGCGTTGGACACGGAGGATACTTCTTTATAGCCGTTCATGGAAGGAATGTTGATTTCGATATCGTAGGTACGCGCCATGGATGCGGAGCAGTCCTCGGCAGCCAGTTTCACGGTACGGAAGTGGAAGCCCAGACCCTTCACCAGGTTCTCGGCATTGGTAACGAGCTCGTCAAACGCCTCGTCACTCTTTTCGGGCAGCGTGTACTGTACCATTTCCACCTTATTGAACTGGTGACCGCGCACCATACCACGCTCGTCGGCGCGGTAGGAACCGGCCTCACGGCGGAAGCAGGGGGTATAAGCGAAATACTTCTTGGGCAGGTCTGCCTCGGTCAGGATTTCATCGCGGTGCAGGCTGACCAGCGCGGTTTCGGCCGTGGGCAGCATGAAACGGCGGCGTTCGTCGTCGTCCTGCTTCTCCAGCCAGTACACTTCATCCTTGAATTTGGGGAACTGACCGGCCGTCTGGCCGCATTCGTAGCCCAGCATATGGGGCACCAGCATAAACTGGTAGCCGTTATTGGTGTGGAAATCGATGAAATAGTTGAGAATTGCCCATTCCAGACGCGCACCCATACCGGAATAGATCCAGTAGCCGGCGCCGGACAGTTTTGCGGCGCGTTTGTAGTCAATCAAACCCAGGTCGGTGCACAGATCGACGTGATTCTTGGGTTCGAAATCGAACTTGCGGGGCTCGCCGTAGTAACGCAGGGGCTCGTTGTTCTCCTTACCGCCGGCCTTGAGGTCGCGGTCGGGCAGGTTGGGCAGGCTCAACAAGAGGTTGGACAGTTCTTCCTCAATCGTCTTCTGCTTATCGTCGTTGGCCTTGGTGATTGCGCCGATTTCCTTCATACGGGCGAAGATTTCGGAAACGTCCTTGCCCTCTTTCTTCATTTGGGGAATCAGCTTGTTGGTTTTATTGGCCTCGGCCTTCATCTGCTCGTTCTCGGAGATGAGAACGCGGCGTTCGTTGTCCAGGGCAATAATGTTTTCAATTTCGGCTCTTGCTTCCTTACCCTTGGTGGCAAAGCGGGCAATGACCTCTTCGGGGTTTGTTTTGATATAGTTAATATCGATCATGAATCAGCGCTTCCTTATATTAATTTTTTGTTCACAATTTAATTTGCGTGTTTAAAGCATTGCCGGGTCAGGCATTGAAGAAATCGTCACCGCACAACAGCTTGAGCAGCGATTCCAGATCGTCGTCACCGTTGTAAGCAATTTCCAGCGTCTGCTTCTTACCGTTATCGGTAATACGAACCTTACGGCCCAGGGAAGACAGCGCGCGGCGTTCCAAATCCTTCATGTAAACCTTGCGCTGACGGACGGAAGCGTCCACAAAGGTGGATTCCACTTCGTTTTCGTCGGCAGCGGCGTTCAGAGCCTTAACGGCACGCTCGGTATCGCGTACGTTCAGGGCTTTGGCAATGACTTTTTGTGCCAGGGGCAGCATGTCCTCTTCCCTTTCCAGGCCGAGTAATGCGCGCGCGTGGCCCGTGGAGAGGCTGCCGTCCTTCAATAACTCGAGTACTTCCTCGGGCAAATCGATCAGACGCAGCATATTGGCCACGGCAGAGCGGCTCTTGCCAACCTGCTGGGCAACCTCTTCCTGTTTCAGCCCAAAGTTCTCAATCAAATACTGATAACCGAAGGCTTCTTCAACGGGGTTGAGGTCTTCACGCTGGATGTTTTCAATCAGGGCAACCTGGGCAGCCTTGAGTTCATCCCCTTCCAGAATGACGGCGGGAATTTCAGACAACCCTGCCATCTTGGCAGCGCGCCAGCGGCGCTCACCGGCAATGATTTCATACGTGCCGGCGGCATTGGGGTTTTCACGAACGATGATGGGCTGCAGGACACCGTAGACCGAAATGGAATCGGCTAACTGTTCCAGCGCTTCGTGCTCGAAATCTTTACGGGGCTGGTTGGATCTGGGCTCAATATCGGAGATACGCAACGTGGAAGCGGAACCTTTGGCTTCCTCGATGGTGTTATCATCCATAATGGAAAAGAAATCTTTTCCTAGACCTGCTTTCTTCGGCATGACGTAAACCGTCTATATTATATATAATATAAATATTATATTATATAGAAACAATCCTTTCTTTCGTTTTTACTGCTTTAAACAACAATCGGCAGCAGATTAGATTCTTTCGGCCAATTCCTTGGCAATGGCCATGTATTCCTGGGCAGCTTTACCCTTGGGATCATGGTAGCAAATCGGGCGGCCGAAGCCGGGTGCCTCGGACAGGCGAACGGAACGGGTAATCATCGTGGAGAACAGCTTATCGGAGTAGTGTTTCTCCATTTCGTTGATAACCTGCAGGGAAAGCAGCAGTCTTGCATTGTACATGGTAATCAGGATACCGGTTACGGACAACTTTTCGTTGTAGTGGGAACGAATGCGGGATACGGTATTCATCAGCTGGGACAAACCTTCCAACGCATAGAATTCGCACTGCATGGGGATAACGACGCCGTCGGAGCCGGACAGGGCATTCACGGTCAACATACCCAGGGAAGGCGGGCAGTCAATAATAATGTAGTCGAAATCGTCACGAATGAGATTCAGAGCGTCACGCATACGGTATTCGCTGTTTTCAATCTCGATCAGCTCCAGTTCGGCGCCTGCCAGCGCGATAGTGGAGGGGATAACGCTCAAATTATCGAACTTGGTGGCAATAATAGCCTCGTGAATGTCCGTACCGTCGGTCAGAACGTCATAAATGGTCTTTTTCAGACCTTTTTTGGTAATACCGACACCGGAAGTGGAGTTACCCTGGGGGTCAAGGTCAATCAGCAACGTTTTCTTGCCGATGTAACCCAGGCTGGCTGCAACGTTAATAGCGGAGGTTGTCTTACCGACACCGCCCTTTTGGTTGGCAAAAGAGATAATTTTTCCCATGATTCTTTCCTTTCTCTTCGTCACCCGAATATGAACCGAACAAATGCAAAAATTGCCGGCATTCGGGTTTGTTTTACTGCAAAGTTAAATTGGATGCTATTTTGAATAATGAATTGATTTTGGGGTCAGTATTACGATCCCTGAACCCCATTTTCAGCATTATTATTATATCATATATAAAGGGAATGTGCAAGAGCACGGTGCAAGAAACGGAAAATAAAGTATGAAGCCGTTGAGGCCGTGATTTACGAACGTTGAAAACGTAAAAGTGAAAATATAATAGGGATTGTTTCACGTGAAACGTTGTCAACGTTGCGTTTCGACAAACAATCGTCTCTTTGCAGCACAAAGCGATGATAAATGAGCAAAGAAGGGCAGGCGTCAAACAAAAATCAAATGAAACGATGTAAATAGGCGTCATGAATATGTTTCACGTGAAACGTTCGGCGCATTTTCGTTTACTTCCCTGCCCTTTTTGCTCGAAATGCACCGTTTTTACCGAGCAAAATCAGATTACAACATATCAAGTGCATCTACGGGCTAAAATCGAGTAAATATTGGTTTGACAAGCAATTGTTTCACGTGAAACGCGAAAGAATGATTGTTTTTAGCACGATCATTCAACGAAAAAGCCAAAGAATGTCAATTTTGGCTTCAATTGTGAGAACTATAGCCAGACATTCAACAAAAAGCATATAATACGTGGCATTACGAACGCATCAGAGACCCAAAACAAGCTTTAACGCAGTATTTTAGTCGCACTATGGCAAATTAATCAAGCGAATCTTATAATATACGACTATATCGTGCAAAAAGGTTGCAGAAACGCTGCAAAATGGGGATTTATCTAATATATCTCATCAAAAGAATAACAATAAACTCATAAAAACAGCATTATGTTTCACGTGAAACAAAGAAAAGTCAGGAAACGGTTGCAATTGTCGGCACATTAGGCGCAATCGAGCCATTTCCCTATTATTCAGCGACCTTTTGACCGATTTTATCTCGGATATAACGGCAAAATCCCGTGCAAACCATCATTTTGCGCGCAAAAACGCCGCAATAAACGTTATCATCGGGTTCAATACAGTATTGCAGCATAGCAAATTACAATGTAGCTAATAATCGTGAGTTTTAATGCTAAATGCCGCCCAAATGAGTTAATTTGACGTGTGGAAAGCAAATATACGTTCAACAATATGCATTTTTGCATCTAAATCCGGTTCTGATCAGGAAGCATTCGCGTTTTCAATGCCAATACTTAAGTTATTGCCAATAAACCGACGTTCAGAGCAGATTGTACAGCAAAATCAATTAAGAATGGCGTTTTAGAAGCCAAATTCACAATACAAATCAAGATTCCGGCCGTTCTCAAGATTAATCATTGCAAAAACGCATCAAAAAGCAAGATTGCCGGCATTTTTTAAAGAATACAGCGCACCCGACACCAAACATTCTATGTTTCATGTGAAACATAATAAAAAAGCAGCTCAAAAATGCATAATTACGGCACTAAATCGGAAATATACAGGTAATCATTCACAGGAACGTTTGTTTCGATGCACAATCGGCTAAATAACAGTATCTATATGCTTTTTCATGCAAATTGCGGCTCGTTATTCCAATAAACGGAAGAAAAATCAGCCCTTTTCATCAAGAAAAACAAGAAAGAAACGACAATTTACCGATGCAAGCCGCTTAAGGCTTAAACTTATCAGCCCCGAACCATTTTTGAGGTTATTTTGCGCCAAAACAAACGGTTTTCATCGCCATTTTGGGGTCAATAATGCAAGAATAACACGAATTTATATAAAATGTGGCACTGCAGCCGGGTTGAATTTGCGTTTTTCAGCCAAAACGTTTCCATACCATTATTTGCAAATAAAAACGGGTGATTTTACGGCAAAAGAATATGAAGAACAGCAAAAATCAGATATAATTGCGGATAAAAGCGCTATATTCGCGTTTCACGTGAAACAATTTGCAAAAAATGAGCCATTTTGTCGATAAATCAAATATAGCCGCTCAACTATACATAAGAGACCGAAATTATCGGCATAAAAACGGTATATTGGCAGCAATACGGTGAAAATAAGTAAAAAATAGGATGTTTTTTCTTTATTTATTCTAAAAAACGTGTTTATAAAGGCGTTCTTAACCGGTGTACAAAGATAAAACGTCAAAAGCAGCTGAAAAGCAAGGAAATATAAGCCCAGACTCCAAAACTAAGGGCAGTTAACGTCGAATATACTCATTGAAACGTAATAAGGATGACTTTAAATCATTATTTCAAGATGAAATGGCATTTATTTTAAGATAAACCGGTTATAGAAGGCACAAAACCACTGTTTCACGTGAAACAATTGAATTACTGCCGAACAATGCTGCATTTATTTATAATTTGTAGAAAAAGGGCTATGATTATGACAATTTTGCGATCAATACGTCACGTTTCACGTGAAACAATCGAATAAATAGTGTTTGAATGCCGTATTTGGTCATCATTTATCTGCAAGAGGCCATGATTTTGACGATTGTGTAATCAAAACACCATGTTTCACGCGAGACAATAAGAGCAATGATGCAAAATGCCGCATTTTGCTATAATTTGTATATAAACGGGCATGTTGATAACGATATGTAGTCATAACGCTGTGTTTCACGTGAAACAATAGATGCAATGACACAAAAACGCCGCATTTTGCCATTATTTGTCTCTAAACGGTCATAGTTATAACGATATAGCAGTCATTATGCTGCGTTTCACGTGAAACAATAGATGCAATGGCATAAAATGCTATATTTTGCTATTATTTGTCTATAAACGCTCATAATAATAACGATATGGCGGTCATAACGCCACGTTTCACGTGAAACACAGCCAACCGATGTTGAAAATCAGTTGATATCAGGTAGAATCTCTCAGTTTTATGCAAGAATTGGTTAAACACCGGATGATAACGTATCACATGGCCAAATATTGGTTAATTCTATCGTTAAAGAATCATTTCAAAGTGATTCCGGCACAGAATTGAGTGATATTCCATCAATGTTTCACGTGAAACAATCATTTTCTAACGAATAAACGCATTACAATAGGCAATTTTACATCTGCGTGCCCCTGATATCAAGAAACAATGGTCTTATCAGCGCAAAATGGGGCCGGAAACGTCTTTTGGGCGACAATGTGTCTGATGTTTTGATCTAATGAGCCATTTGTTTCACGTGAAACACGCTAATACGGTAATGCTGATATTAACGGAACCCGCAACGGCGAATATACCGCTTCAGTCACCCAAAACCAATAAAAAAGGGCAGGTGAATTCCCTGCCGGTGATATATCGTTGTTTTTTGTCTCAAAATGTGCCGATTTGGTTCAAAATCGACCAACAACGGCTCAATTGAGAGTATTTTAGTTATTCGCAGCATTGTCAACTCAGAAATACGGAGTGTGGCATTGTTTTCCCGAAAATATCTGCCGAATTTGTGTCATTTTACCTGCATTTGTGGCGTATATAGCCGATCCATTCGACCGTAGTTGTCATTGCGCCGTTTTTTGATTGATTTCAATGGGTAGACAATCTCGGCAGGCCATTATGCGCACGAGAAGCACGTTCTATGGCTGTCAACCCATTGATTTGCTCAAAAAAACGCGTTAAGCGCCTTTTCAAAAGCACTTAACGCGTGAGATATCAACCGTTTAGACCTTACCGTTTGCCTTATCCGCCTCTTTCGTGATTTGGGCCCAGGTCCCGGGCAATACGGGCGGCGTAGGTTCTGCTTTACGAATGCATAGGATGGTGCGTTCATTATCTGCCTGATCGGGGGAAGTTACGTTGGCTTCTATGGGTGTGCAGGCGCAGCCGTTCTCGGGTGTCGGCGCGTCCTGCGCGGTGCAGGGCAGGGGAGTACCCGTTATAGAAGACAGCAACGGCGACTTCAACGTAATCTTAGTCCAATCAATTTGTTTTGTTTCTCCGCCATAGGTGCGGATTAACGGCAGGGCCACCTGCAGTTCCTGCAGGCCGTTCGGCCCCTTC
Organism: Clostridiales bacterium UBA1770; assembly: GCA_002315325.1. GTDB lineage: Bacteria > Bacillota > Clostridia > Oscillospirales > CAG-272 > UBA1770. Next base: position 10,460 of record DCGU01000076.1, on the reverse strand, counting down.
ATGGCAATGACCTCTCCGCCCATCTTGACGAAGGGCAGGGTGATCTGGCACAGTGCCGCCATATTGGCAACAGCCCGGCTGACAACAACGTCAAAGGACTCTCTCCAGCCGTTTTTATGGGCATATTCTTCTGCACGCCCGACGGAAGTTGACAAGTTAGCCGTTGCTAACTCTTCTCCTATTCCCTTCACGAATTCAACCTTCTTTGCCGTGGCGTCAAAGGCGATGATGCGAATATCCGGCCGTGCAATGCACAGTGGAACCGAGGGGAACCCGCCGCCGCATCCCACGTCAAGGACGTGGGCACCCTGCGGGATCATAGATGCAATCGTCAGGGAGTCCACCAAATGTTTCACAATCGCCTCGGTTGTGGAGCGAATGGCAGTCAGATTCATATAGGCGTTCACAGTGAACAATTGTGCGAAGAACCGTTCGTACAGTGCAGCCTGTGCCGGTGTGTAATACTGATTTGTATCAATGCCGTTGGCCTGCAGTGCAAGCGGGGTGTAGGTGCGGAAGAGTGCAACGTCAAACGCGACGGCCTTTTCCTTTTTGGGCGCCGTGTCGAGCAGCCCGGTACGCATCCCGCTTTGTGCCGGACGCGCTTCGCGGTTATCGTTGTGTTTTGCCTTTTCGTTCGCGCACGTGGTGTTATTAGTTGCAGCTTTTTTGCCTTTATTATCTTTGGGCTTGTTTGTGGGTTGGCGTTGACTTTTGTTCATTTCCCGCTCCTTTCGTATTTCTTTTGCAATCATACCGTTGTCTGCTTTCTGCAGCTATCCGCAATCCCCTATTAGCTATAAGCCATCCGCTATCAGCTATCAGCCATCTGCTATCAGCTATCAGCTATCAGCTATCAGCTATCAGCCATCAGCCATCTGCTATCTGCTATCCGCTATCGGCTATCCGCTATCGGCTATCCGCTATCAGCCATCTGCTATCTTTTATCCGCTATCGGCTATCCGCTATCAGCTATCCGCTATCAGCCATCAGCTATCAGCTGTTATTTCAATCCCAGCCAAATCAGCAAAACCGAAACGTCTGCAGGGGAAACACCGCTGATACGGGCCGCCTGCCCCACGGACAGGGGCTTCACTTTGTTCAGTTTTTGGGCTGCTTCCAAGCGCAGACCTGCGATGGTATTGTAATCGATATCCGGGGATAATTGTTTATCTTCCAGCTTTTTGTGGCGCGCCACTTCCGCCAGTTCCTTTTTAATATACCCCTCGTACTTCACCGATACTTCCACCGTCAGCTTTTCCTGCGGGGAAAGTGCGGGTCTTTCGGGGTCAATGGCGCTCAAATCGGCATACGATACGGGGGGACGACGCAATAAATCCGCCAGCGTCACGCCGCTGACAACCGGCTTTTCACCGGCCTTTTCCAGTACGCTGTTAGCATCTGCTAAGGATACGTGCGCGTGCTCCAGGCGTTCTATCTCGGCCTCCTGGCGTGCCTTTTTGGCAAGAAATCTGTCATATCGCTCCGTCGTGACAAGGCCGACGCGGTGCCCCATGGGGGTCAGGCGCAAATCGGCATTATCCTGGCGCAACAGCAGGCGGTACTCGGAACGTGAGGTCATCATACGGTAGGGCTCGTTTGTGCCCTTGGTCACAAGATCATCCACCAGGGTCCCGATATAGCCGTCGCTGCGCTGCAGAATCAGGGGTTCCTCACCCTTGAGCCACAAAGCCGCGTTGATACCGGCAATTAAGCCCTGTGCGGCCGCTTCCTCGTATCCGGAGGTGCCGTTGAACTGCCCGGCACCGTAAAGGCCGCCTACGGCCTTAAAACCGAGCGTGGCGTCCATTTGGGTGGGGTCGGCGCAGTCATATTCTATGGCGTAGGCATAGCGCATGATTTCGCAATTTTGAAAGCCCTTGAGCGTTGCGTACATTTCCAGCTGCACGTCCGTCGGGAGTGAGGTGGAAAAACCCTGGATATACATCTCCTCGGTGTTCTCGCCCAGGGGTTCCACAAACAGCTGGTGCCGCTCTTTGTCGGCAAAGCGCACGATTTTATCCTCGATGGAGGGACAATAGCGCGGGCCCGTGCCGCGAATGTGGCCGGAATACATGGCGCTGCGCTTAATATTCTCTTTTATGATGCGATGGGTTTCGTCGTTGGTGTACACGATATGGCAGGGGCTTTGTTGAAGCCCGTCGAACATAGCGGGGGAATGGTCGGCGCAGAAGGGGATAATCGTCTCCTCGCCCGGCTGCTCTTCCAGTTCTGTAAAATCAATGGAGCGTTTGTTGACGCGCGCCGGCGTACCCGTTTTAAAGCGGACAAGTTTGAGTCCCAACGAGGCAAGTGACGCCGAAAGTCCGCTCGACGGCAAAAAGCCGTCCGGCCCCGCGCCATACACGACGTCCCCGACGAAGATGGAACTTTCCAAATAAGTGCCCGTTGCCACGATGGCGGCATCGCAGCTCCAGCGTTCGTTCAGTTTGGTCTTTACGGCGCGCACGTATTGGCGTTCCGCGCCGTTTTCGGATACCGTTTCGGTTTCCACGGCCACAATTTCGGACTGTACCAAACGCAGATTGGGCGTGGTTTCCAGCACGTGTTTCATATACGCCTGGTACTTTTTGCGGTCGGCCTGCACGCGCTTGGAGTGCACGGCAGCCCCCTTGCCCAGATTGAGCGTGCGGGACTGCATCGTGCAGATATCGGCCGCGCGACCCATCTCGCCGCCCAGGGCGTCGATTTCAAAAACCAAATGCCCCTTGGCCGTACCGCCGATGCAGGGGTTGCAGGGCATATTGCCGACGGACTCCAGCGACATGGTGAACAGCACGGTGTCCAGCCCCATGCGGGCAGATGCCAGCGCGGCCTCGATGCCGGCGTGGCCGGCACCGATGACGGCGACGCGGCAGGACAGAGGACGCAGTGCCTGTTTATTTTGTTGATTTATCGAATTTTCAATCGTTTCGTTTTCGTTCATGTGGATTTGCTGTCTTTCCTGTACAGCGCTCCTTTACGCGGAGCGTTTTTAAACTTTTATTTTTGTTTTGTTTAGTTTGTTTTGTATTAGGTTTACGGGATTTGCGTTTATACCACGGCGTTCATATAGTCCGTCTGCTCTTTCGACAGCACGTCGACACCGGTACCCAGCGACGCCAGTTTGATGGCGGCAACGCGGCGGTCGATTTCCACCGGCACGGGAATGACGTCGTGCGCCAGGTTTTTGCCGTTCTTGGCCATATATTCCAGGCTCAATGCCTGAATGGCAAAGGACATATCCATAATTTCGGCGGGATGACCGTTGCCGGCCGCCAAATTGACCAAACGGCCGTCAGCCAGCAGATTGAGAATGCGGCCGTCCTTCATGCGGTAGCCGCGAATGTTGGGTTTGCGCTCCCACACCTCGACGGCCAGATCCTGCAAATCGTTTTTATTGATTTCCACGTCGAAATGGCCGCTGTTGGCCAGCAGCACGCCGTCCTTCATGACTTCCATATGTTCGCGGCGGATGACGTCGCAGCAGCCGGTCAGCGTGACGAACAAATCACCCAAGGGGGCAGCCTGAGCCATCGGCATCACTTGGAAGCCGTCCATGACGGCCTCGATGGCCTTGATGGGGTCGATTTCGGTCACGATAACCAGGGCCCCCATACCCTTGGCGCGCATAGCCAGGCCCCTGCCGCACCAGCCGTATCCGGCCACGACGACCGTCTTGCCGGCGATAATGAGGTTGGTGCTGTTCATAATGCCGTCCAGCGTGGACTGGCCCGTGCCGTAACGGTTATCGAACAAATGTTTGCAGTCGGCGTCGTTAACGTCGATCATGGGGAAATCCAACAGTCCTGCTTTGACGCGGGAATACAGGCGGTGGATACCCGTCGTCGTCTCCTCGCAGCCGCCGATCAGGCAATCGCCAAAGTCGCGGCACTCGCCGTGGAGGAGCGAGGTCAGGTCGCCGCCGTCGTCAATCATAACGTGCGGGTGGCAGGCCAGGGTATCGATCAGGTCCTGTTTGTAGACAGCGTCGGTTGCACCGTGATGGGCGTGCACCACGATGCCTTCCTCGACAAGCGCTGCCGCCACGTCGTCCTGTGTGGACAGGGGATTGCAGCCCGTGGCGTACACTTCGGCGCCGCCGGCCTTCAAAACGGTCGTCAGATAGGCAGTTTTGGCCTCCAGGTGAATGGAAGTGGCAATGCGCATGCCGGCAAAGGGCTTTGTGGTTTCAAACTCCTTTTTGATGGCGTTCAGAATGGGCATATACGAGATGACCCAGTTGATTTTGTCGTGACCCGAAGCGGCGTTGACACCGGCGGGGATATTGCTTAATTCTTTTGCTTTCGCTGCATCGATACTCATTTTAAATCCTCCCAAAAATAATGAAAAAGCACGTTTGAAAAAAAGTCTCGTTTTTGGCCGATTTGTGGAATATGCCGATTGACAGGCGTCACGGCCGAATTTTCCACAGTTTTCCGCCGTTTTCCCAACACCTGTGGAAAACTCTGTGGAAACTGGGGAAAATACCGTGTTTTTCCACCATTTCGGCACCTGTAAAGGGGTATAGCCTGTGGAAAACTCAGTGGAAAGTGCGGAAAACTTTTTTGGGGCAATTGGAAATAATTCTCCCATTTGCACAAAACTGCATATTTTCATGCGGTATGCAGAGCAATGCCTTTCGGCTTTTTTTACAATTTACAAACCAGCGTTTCAAGCGGCCCGAAATCGTTGTAGGACGACTTTATTTCGACGTCTGCCGCGGCACAGGCATCCAGCACTTCGCGCAGCCGTTCGGGCGTCGCACCGCGCAGGGAACGGCGCATCACGGCAATCTTACCGGCGGACAATCCCGATGCCGCCGCGATGGCTTTATCATCGGGGCAAACGGCCGCCAGCGTCGATACGCGCAAAAGATCGCAAAAGATGCGGGTGATTTCGCCCAATAGGAACACGGGTTCTTCTTTTTGTTTTTTTCGCTCTTCCAAAATACGCAATGCCTCGTCGGTGCGGCGATCCATCAACGCGTTCGACAGGGCAAATGCGCCGAAAGACACCGTTTCACTCGTCACCAGTGTGACGTCGGCCGGCGTGACGACGTTGCGCCCGTTTTCCAACAGGTAGCAGGCAAGTTTGTCGATTTCAAAGGACAACCGGTACATGTCCTGCCCGCATCGGTTCAGGATGCTGCGCAAAACGGGTTCGTCGCAGGCAATGCCGTCTTTATCAAAATGGCGCATCATCCAGCCCATCAATCGGTCGGTGCCGACGTGGTCGTAGCGCACCGGTGTCAGCGTGGCGGCAAGACGCGCCATCAATGCCTTGGTTTTATTTTGGTTATCGGTTTCCATGCCGCCGGCAGGCACCACCAGCAACAGGACGTTGTAATCGTAATCGGGAAGCGTCGAGAGAACCTCGCACAGCTCGTCCAGGTCGTCCGCTTTCATGCTGCCGGGGCAAAGGCCCGTCACGACGACCAGTTTGCGGTCGGCCATCATGGGCGGCGGCTGCAGGGCGCGGGACAGCGCCTCGGCCGAATAGGTCATGGCATCGAAACGCATGTAGTTAAAGGGTTCGAAGGACGGGTCGGGGCAGAGAACCGTGCGCATTGACGCAATCGCGTGATTTTTCAGGTAATCTTCGTCACCGTATAATAAATAACCGACGTCGGGCGTGCCCTTGACGGCTTTGTCGAACGCAGCGCCGAGAATTTCGGGTTTGCCCTGCGGGGTTGGTTTTTTGGCGGGTGCAGCCATGGCTCTCTCCTTTCCGGTTTAAGCAATTATAAAAATGCGTTTATATCTTATTGCGGGCAGCCGTACGACCGCGTTTGCCGCATACTTTAATTATCACCTAATACACCATTGTATATTATAACATCAACGTGCGCAAATTACAACAATCGGCACCTGCACCCGCGTTTTTTCGTTGACAAAAATACGCAACGCGTCTATAATGAAATCATCATTACATTGGGAGGTTATGACCCTATGATTTACAGAACAGAACATCCGCGCCCCGGATTTCGGCGCGATAATTGGGAAAACCTGAACGGCAAATGGGATTTTGCCATCGACCACGGCGACAGCGGCGAAGCGCGTAAATGGTATGCAACAGACGCACCGGCCGACGCGTTTGACAAAGTGATCGAAGTGCCCTTCTGCCCCGAGTCACGCCTGTCAGGTGTAGAATATAAAGACTTTATGAGTGCCGTTTGGTACCGCCGTACTGTCACGGTCACCGCCGAAGATCTGCAAGGCATCGTCACGCTGCAGTTCGGTGCCGTCGACTGGTTCTGCAAGGTTTGGGTCAACGGCGAGGCCGCAGGCGAGCACGCCGGCGGATACGTTTCCTTTGCTTTCGATATCACCAAATATTTGAAACCGGGTGAAAACCTGCTGGTGGTACGTGCCCGCGACAACACGCGCAACCCCATGATTCCGCGCGGCAAACAGAGTGAAGAATTTTATTCGCACGGCTGCGATTACACGCGCACGACGGGCATTTGGCAAACCGTTTGGCTGGAAAAGAAGCCAAAGAATTATATTGACGATATCACGCTGACACCCGTGGTGGAGACCGCCTCCGTCATGCTGCGCGCCATCGTTTGCGGCCAAGAGAATCTGTCCGTCACCGTGAAATACGACGGACGTGAAATGGCTTGTGCTGCATTGCAAAACGTCAGCGGCGACGTCACGCTCTGCCTGCCTCTGAAGGAAGCCCACCTGTGGGAAATCGGTGCAGGGCGGTTGTACGACGTGGAGCTGCGCTATGGCGACGACGTTGTGAACAGCTACTTCGGTCTGCGCAAGATCGAATACCGCGACAAGAAATTCTATCTCAACGGCAAGTCTGTCTACCAGCGTTTGGTGCTGGACCAGGGCTTCTATCCGGACGGCGTCTACACAGCGCCGAGCGACGACGAGCTGCTTGCCGACGTCAAGCGTTCGCAGGCCATGGGCTTTAATGGCGCCCGCCTGCACGAAAAGGTATTCGAGGAACGCTTCCTGTACCATTGCGATACCGAAGGCTACATTGTGTGGGGCGAATACCCCAACTGGGGTTTGGACCACACCCGTCCCGAGGCTGTGCATCCCATTTTGTCCGAGTGGCTGTGCGAAATCAAACGCGATAAAAACCATCCGTCCATCGTCGGCTGGTGCCCGTATAACGAAACGTGGGATAAATGCGGCACGCGCCAGTGCGACGACGTATTGGCCAGCGTCTTCTACGCCACCAAGGCGGCCGACCCGACGCGTCCCTGCATCGACACCAGCGGTAACTACCACGTGGGGCAACTCACCGATATTTACGACGTGCACGAGTACGAGCAGAACGTGGAAAAGATGACCGAAATCTTCCGCGAATTGGCCGAGTGCGGCGCGCACAAGGATAAGTTTGCACCCCGCCAGAACTACCTGGGCGACAAGCCCTTCTTCGTCAGTGAATACGGTGGTATCCGCTGGTCGAACAAGGACGGCTGGGGCTACGGCGAAGCACCCAAGAGCGAGGATGAATTCCTCACCCGTCTGGAAGGGCTAACCAACGTGCTGCTGGATAACCCCAATATCTTCGCCTATTGCTACACCCAGCTCACCGACGTGGAGCAGGAGCAGAACGGTTTGTATACCTACGACCGCAAGGCCAAATTCCCGCCGGAAGTGATTGCCAAGATTCTCGGCAAAAAAGCAGCGGTGGAAAAAGAATAAAATAACGTGACAGCACCGTCGGACGCAGGTTCGGCGGTGCTGTCTATATATAATCATTTCTTCTATTGCCTTTTCCCTTATATTGTGATAAAATGATACTGTATATTTTTTTATATAACACGGAGGATTCCCATGGACAAATTTACCGATTATTGCGGCAAAGTTAACGTGTTCCAGGGCTGTGATACCATCAACCTGCCCACTGCCGAACGTTTGGCCGCCTCTTGGTATTTCATTAAAGGTATTGCCGGCAACACGTCGCCCGGTGCGACGCTGCCATTCGGTAAATATTCCTGTTGTGCCTACACCTCGGGTTATCCGCAGGGGTACGGCAACAACTACCCCAACAGCTGCTCCTGGGACCTGCGGCACCTGAAAAAGGAAGAGGCCGGTTTCCGCGGCCTTTCGCACTTCTGCCAAAGCGGCACGGGTGCCATCGGCTGGTATTATAACTTCGCCGTTATCACGCCCTTTATGGGGGATGCCCCCCTGGCAGGCGGCAGCGAAATCATCAATGAGTTTGCCGAGCCCGGCTATTACAGCGTACTCAGCGGCGGCGAGATTCTGTCCGAAACGACCGTTTCGGGAAAATCCGCATACCACCGTTTCACGTTCCCGAAGAAGGGCGGCAAATTCGTCGTCGACTTCGGCAACAACGGCACCAACAAAATGTGGCCCGACCAGTGCGGTGTCTGCAACAGTGCCGAGCTGGTGATTGTATCCGATACCGAAGTCAAGGTCCACGTCGTCATGGACGGCATCGACCACTACTTCCGCCTGACCTTTGACGGCGCCAAGGTCACCGGCCTGATGCGCGACGGCAAGCCCGTCGACGGCAAAGAGCTGACGATTGCCAACGAGCAGAACAGCAAGAACGTTGTCTTTGGTATTTACGCCGAGGCGGCGCGCAAAAACGTGCTGACACGCTTCGCCGATTCTTTAAAGAACGACGAGATGAGCGAGCGTGACGTGCATACCGACGAGGGTGACTTCGACACGGTGGCCGCTCTTGCCAACGCCACTTGGGAAAAGGCGCTGCGCCGCATTGAAATCGAGGGTGCCGACGAACGCAACGAGGAAATCTTCTATTCCAACTTCTACCATTCGCTGGTAAAGCCCTGTGACCGCCGCGGTGAATCGCCGCTGTGGGACGAGGACGGCTTTATCGTGGATATCTGCACCATGTGGGATATCTATAAAACCGAACTGCCGCTGGTCTTCTCGCTCTACCCCGAAGTCAGCGAACGTATTATGGAAGCCTTCTTCCTGTACGCCAAGTACGAGCACAAACTGCCCCACACGCTGCTCATGGGCGATCATTTCGCCACCGACTCCTGCTCCGGTCAGGCGTGCCTGATCGGTGAGCACAGCGTCTGCGACGCGTTCTGGCGCGGCGTTAAGGGTGACTACAAAGCCAATCTGCCCTATATTATGGACAGCATTCACCGCCCGTCCTATGCAGGACTTTTAAAGGACGAAGTACCCACGTCTCTGACCCACCTGCTTGACGTGGCCGAAGCCTGCGGCGACGTTGCCGACATGGCGGAAGCCTTGGGTGAGAAAGAAACGGCCGACAGCCTGCGCGCTGCCGAGGCCCGTTGGAAGGAAGCCTACGACCCGGCAACGGGACTTTTACGCAAAGAGGGCTTCAATTATTACGAAGGCAACCACGTCAATTACTCCTTCCGTCTGCTCCGTCATATGGACGAGCGCGTAGCACTCGCCGGCGGCAAGGAAAAATACAAGGCCCTTTTGGATAAATTCTTCGGCTTTACCAATCCTTACGATGCCAGCGGCCGTTTTGAAGGCTTTAATAACGAAAGCGATATGGAAACGCCGTTCGCCTATCACGCCATCGGCGCCATGGACCGCATTGCCGATATCACCAACGCTGCCGCTGACTATATGTTCGTCGAAGGCCGCGGCGGTATCCCCGGCAACAACGACTCCGGCGGTATGTCCTCCTGCTATATGTGGCTGGTCATGGGAATCTTCCCGGCAGCAGGCCAAAACAAGATGATGGTCGGCTTCCCGCGCTTCCCCAAGGTCACGATGCATTTGGCGTCCGGTAAGGATTTCGTCATCGAACGCGTGGGCGAGGGCGACGTTGTCGTCAAGGCCGAACTCGACGGCGAAGTTTTGATCAACTTTGAATTCACGGCGTCTCGTATGATGCAAGGCGGGGTATTGAAACTCACCCTTGGTAAGCGCCTGTGAAAAAGGCACAGATCGCCCAAAACAAATTTAGCTATTCAATCACCGATATCCATTGGTGAAAATGAAATCGGCAAACGTTCTGCGGATGTATTTTGACCAAACGGTCAAAATATCCATTACGTTATATGTTTTGGGCTATGAACGAGAACCTTCGACTGCCGTACGGAGGTACGGCGACGCTCGGTTTTCGTCCATTCTGCACTCTTTTTCATGCGGCTTCCCTAAAATTTGAAAAGCACTAAACCTTAGAATCTATAAGCCTCCCTCCGGGAGTAGCCCAAAGGGCGCATGTGTGCTTCGCACTCTATGCAGGGAGGTGGCATCGCAATAGCGATGACGGAAGGAGCCTGCGCCGACTGTTGTTACTCCAAGCCTCCTCCGTGTGGGGGAGGTGGCACGACGCAGTCGTGACGGAAGGAGTTCACCATACCACTATACTAAATTCCAACCACCGAGTGAACACACACCAATCGTAGGCCGCCTTGTGTAAAGGGGGCTGTCAGCCGAGTTAGGCTGACTGAGGGATTGTCACGTGGCAATGAACCTAAAAGCCTGCTCAGATTGTCAAGCCAA
>DCGU01000066.1 GCA_002315325.1 Clostridiales bacterium UBA1770 | reverse complement strand
CCTTGACTTTGGTCACGTCGGTGTAACTGCCGGTCGATACGGTGAGAGAGTAGTTTTGGTCAAAGGTTTTGGTGTCGGTAATGGTTGTTGTGTTGGCATCAAGGTCTAGGTAGGCCGTGACGTCTGCATCAGCCGCGCTTGCGGTGATGCCCAGAGCGGCAACCATGGACAAAGCCATGGCGATGGTGAGCAGCAAGCTCACGAGTTTTTTTAGTTTCATGTTTTTCTCCTGTTTTTCGTCATTTTTTGATTTACAACGGATATTATACAGTACCGGTGTTATCTCGGCGTTATATCGAAAAGGGGGAGTGGAAAAGATTGGCGGATTTGGTGCAGGCATTTTCCGGCGGGAGTAGTGTGTCATCGTGCAGTGGTTGGGGTGAATTTTGCTGAAATCACACAAGAGACAATCCCTCAGTCAGCCTGAACTCCAGCGCACAAGTGCGCACGTATTCACTTGACGGCTTAACGCCGTCACCGCAAGCGGCCGTTCTTTACGAGGGCGACAGCCCGCATAGAGAGCGCAGCGAACATGCGCCCACCTGGGCGATCCCATTTACACAAGGCAGGCTTTTTAGGTTCATTGCCGCGGGACCACGTAGAGAGCGGAGCGAACACGTGCCTGCTTGCAGGCTCGAACCGTATACACTTCTACACAAGGCGGCCTTTTTAGGTTCATTGCCATGGATGAAGAACGGGGGACGACAATCCTCCCACCGCTAACGCGGTCCCCCCGCCTTTGCACAAGGCGGGCTCCGATTAGTGCATGTCATCGCGTGGCGGCTGAAGTTTTGCTTTTGCTAATTTCGAACTCCTTCCACCAGCAGAGCTGGTCCCCCTGCGTCCCCCGGCGGGATATACCTCTACACGAGGCAGGCTTGGTTTGGGCGTTCTCTCGCAGGTTGAAATGACGCTTTATACAAGAATGCGCATAGAGAGCGCAGCGAACATGCGTTTCCGGAGGAAACTAAACTCACTTCCACCGGCATAAGTCCTGCGAGGCGATGCCGGTCCCCCTCGTGGCGCACAATGTGCGCCAAATGAAGTCGCCCTACGGGCTAATGAAGGAATGAAGATGCTGCGCTAATGAAGAAATGTAAATTAGAGAACGAGAGAAACGAGGCGACTTTGCTTCATGCGAGCGTAGCGAGTGCTTCATGGCAGCATCGCTGCTGCTTCATGCGAGCGTAGCGAGTGCTTCATTAGTGCCATGGGCACAGCCCCCGCCCTACGGGTAATCAATTGTCTGCCGGTTGAAATGAAGCTTGATATAAGATGAACTCCCCCCCGTTCCCGCTGCGCGTGCCCGCGTCTGCTTGCGTTGCAAGCATCCCCCCTGCTCTGCCTGCGTTGCAAGCAGACACCAAAACAAAAAACAGGCGCACAAGTTGCCTTGCACGCCTTTTTTTGAAGAAAATTAAATAAAGAAGAAATGTTATTTAGCGAACGTATTAATTCTCGCCGTAGTTAATGTCGCAGCCGCTTTCAACAGCGCCGATTTCGTTATCGGTGTAGCCGTCAGAGCCATTTACAATGGTAACGCCCGAGACGGTGTTGTCGATGAACTTACCGGTGGGTACGTTCCAGTTACCGATAACCTTACCGGTTTCGTAGTGGTTCTTGCCCTCAAGCAGGTTTGCACAGTTGATGGTAACGTTGGTCAGGGTGTTATTGGTAACGTTAGAATAATCATCCGCAGGATTTGCACATTCTTCGCAAATATAACCAACTAAAGCACCAGACTTATACTGGCAGGAAATCGTTGTATCAATTACGGAGCAGTACTTAATATTATGAACGTATGCATAGCCAACAAGACCGCCGGTGAACTTACCGTTGGTAACGGAGCTATTCTTTACGGTTACGTTCTCAATTGTATTTGCATTGGCTTCGCCGGCAAGAATACCGCAGCAGCTGTCGCCTGTGCTAACGCCGCCTTTTACCTGGACGTTATCCAAAACGAGGTTTTTAACGTCCGCGGAAACGGTTTGGAACAAACCTGCAGAACCGTTAGAAGCACCGGTTACGGTGAGGTTTGCAATGGTGTGGTTTTGACCGTCGAAGTTTGCGTAGCAGTTAAAGCCGTTTGCAATCACAAGGTAGTCAAGGTCAATATCGGCATCCAGCTTGGCAGTCCAGTTGGCGGCGTTAGTTACATTCCATTTAAGGCCGTAGTAAAGGAATGCTTTTTCGTCCTTGATGGTGATGGTCTTGTTTGCTTCGTCAACCACGAAGGTGGAAGGTGCGGATGCAGTTGCGATAGTATTGACGTAGCTCTGATAGTCCGAAACGTCCTCGGAAAGCGTTACGGTATACGTACCGTACTTAGCGGAGGTGGTCGCACTTGCCGTGGTAAAGTCTGTCTCACTGGGTTTCACGGTTACGCCGATTGTACCGGTGGGCACGTTGGTCTTGGAGTAAGTATCGTTTCCGTTGGCAGTGTCCAGAATAATTCTGCCGTTCTTGCAGGTGTAGGTAACGGTGGGATTAAAGCCGGTTTCCGCAACAAAGGAAGCGGTAGCTCTTACCTTAACGGAAGAATAGTTTTCAAACGTGAAGTTTGCGGCACCGTCAACAAAAATAACCGTGTCAGAAGAAGCAACTACCCATTTCAGCTCGGTGGTGTCCCAAACCTTATTATCTATGCGCATGGCATTGATATCGGTGATGGCCCAGGAGACTTTCACCTTGGTCACTGCGCCGGAAGCGGAAGTGCGAGGCGTTACGGCGAGGGAGTAGTTTTGGTCAAGGGTTTTGGTGTCCTTGATATCGGCGGTGGTGCTGTCAAGGTCGAGATACTCTTCGTTTGTCGGGACAATCTGTCCCGCACTTGCGGTGATGCCAAGGGCTGCAACCATGGACAATACCATGGCGATGGTGAGTACGAGGCTGATGAGTTTGCTGTGTTTCATGGGTTTTTCTCCTTGAATATATTTTTATTAATTAAATAAATTAATAAACTGTGTTATGCCAAATGGAGCGCTGCGAATGCAGTAAAAAGTTCGGTCTTGGCACGGACTCTTGCGTTTTCCGCCTCTGCCATCGTGTCAAAACGTCCCAAGTAATGCCGTTTGCCCTGCATCATGATTTCCGCACGCCATTTGTTGCTTTTCTTATCATGGTACACGCCAGTCACACCGCTGTGACTGTTGGAACGCACGGTTTTGCTTTCCAGCATTTCGATACAAGTCCCGTCGATATAATGCAGCTGTTCCACACCGCGTTTTTTCCATTGGCATCCGCAGCTCGTTTGCCGCCCGGCAACCAAATCCTTTGCCTTGGCAACGATTTCGCAGCCGCAGTCGCAACGGCAGGTCCACGCCACTCGGCCGTCCTTATTGGCCGCTCTTTTCTCCACGATTAACCATGCAAAACGTCGATTTGTCAAATCTTTCATAGGCGTCCCCCTCTTTTTCATTCACGACGTTATTATACCCTATGGGTGTTATCACGGCGTTATCTTGGTGTTATCTCGAAAAGGAGAAATGGAAAAGATTTTGAGGGGGATGATGGCGTGGCAGTTGGGGTGGAGTTTTGCAGGAATCGTATGTGGGACAATCCCTCCGTCACTGCTTCGCAATGCCCTGCATAGAGAGCGCAGCGAACATACGTCTGCTTGCGGGCTACTCTCGGATGGGGCCTACGATTAGCGTGTGTCATTTTGCGGTGGTTGGGGTGAAATGCGGTAGAAAGGGGAACTCCTTCCGTCACGCTACGCGTGCCACCTCCCCCGTCGGTGGAGGCTTTTCAGGTTCATTGCCGCGGGACCACGTAGAGAGCGGAGCGAACACGTGCCTGCTTGCAGGCTTGAACCGTATACACTTCTGCACAAGGCGGCCTACGATTAGCGTAAATCAACGCACAATGGTTGAAGTTTTGCTTTTGCTAATCTCGAACTCCTTCAGTCTGCCTTCGGCAGCCAGCTACTCCCCCTCGCAGGGATATGCCTCAAGAAGGAGCCTTTTTAGGGTCATTGCCACAGAATAACAGTGCCTCATTTAGGCAACGGCAAGAACGCTGTTATAACTCAAAGCCGCCCTCTTGAGGGAGGGGGACCACCGAAGGTGGTGGAAGGAGTTCATCATACAAATACGCTTCATTCCAACCGGCAGATAATGGTTCCGCCCTACGGTTAGCGTGTGTCATTTCTCGTTGGTTGAAATAACGCTTTATATAAGAATGAACTCCTTCCACCGGCAAAGCCGGTCCACATGCGTCCCCCCGTTAGGGATATGCCCCGTCGGTGGAGGCTTTTTAGGTTCATTGCCGCGGATTGGAGATATCATCACAACAAGCGAGAGAACACCTTAACCAAGCTTCCCTTCGGGAGGGAAGTGGCACGGCTTGCCGTGACGATAGGAGCCCTGCGGCAAAATGAGTTACAGCGAACAATATTTAGCATAATTGTTTATTCCGCATGCTCCCCCAGTCTGCCTACCTCGGCAGACAGCCCCCGCATAGAGAGCGAAGCGAACATGCGCCGACTTGTCGGCTACTCTCGGATGGGGCCTACGATTAGCGTGTGTCATTTTGCGGTGGTTGGGGTGAAATGCGGTAGAAAGGGGAACTCCTTCCGTCACGCTACGCGTGCCACCTCCCCCGTCGGTGGAGGCTTTTCAGGTTCATTGCCACGGGACCACGTAGAGAGCGGAGCGAACACGTGCCTGCTTGCAGGCTAAATCCATTCCACCGCCTGCGGTGGTCCCCCTAGTGGTGCACGGCGTGCACCAAATGAAGCGCGCCTGCAGCGCATGAAGAAATGAAGTCGGGCTTCGCCCAATGAAGCGTGGCTTCGCCACACGGAAAAGTTACATCGTGCGCTTTGCTTCATGCGAGCGAGTAAACGAGCGAGTGCTTCATGGCAGCATCGCTGCTGCTACATGCGAGCGTAGCGAGTACTTCATTTGTGCTATAGGCACAGTTCCCGCCCTACGGTTAGCATGTGTCATTTTGCGGTAGATGGGGTGAAATGCGGTAGAAAGGGGAACTCCTTCCACCACCTTCGGTGGTCCCCCTTCCCCGAGGAGACGGCTTTTAAGTTACAAATTACCAGCAGGAGAACTCCTTCAGTCACGCTACGCGTGCCAGCTCCCTCCCCGAGGGAGCCTTGGGGAACGGGGAACGGCATCCCGGCATATTTCGCCGATGGCGAAATATAAAAAGCCCGCGTTTCGACACTGCAAGCGAAACGCGGGTACTGCATCGGTTCATCGGATGGAAGAAGACCGTCGATTGACGTCACGGAGACAAGAAGCGTGAAACCAATCGGAACCGACACAGGCGGGAACACATATACACACGTAAGTGGGCCGGCACGTTGGCACTCTGTACCGGAAACCAATAGTATTATACGCCGCTGTTGTTATCACGGCGTTATCTTTTGGCGGCACAATCCCGATTTTTTTATTTTTTTCATCGGAATTTGTGCCGCATGTTTTTGCTTTGCCGATTATTGCGGTTCGCTTGCCGTTACCGTCCAGGTGCTGCCGGACTGTGCGGCTGCATAACCGGAAGCAACGTAAGCCGAGGGATCGGCCGTGAACGTACCGCCGGAAATATCCAACGTGGCCTGGCCGTTGCCGACTTTCGCCGTCAGTTTGATGGCGCCGTTAAACGAGCCGCCCTTCACCTGTGCATAACTGCCGCCGACGTAATTGGGTACGCCCTGGTAATCGATGGCACTTGTCGTATTATCCAATTGGATGGCGTTGACGGTTGCCGTGTACGTACCGCCGTTGATAACGTAGGCCGCACCGGACGTGCAGGCATGAACGGCATTCTTACCGGACACCGTGCAGTCGTTCAAATGGGTGGTGGAACCGCCGCCGCAATACATAGCGGAATGGTCAAGGGAAATCACCGTGGTACGATTGAGGTACATAACCATGCCTTCTTCCCCGTTCTGGATGCCGGGGCCGGCGATTGCATTGATGACACAGTCATTCAGCACAACCGATTCACCGGCGGAATAAACAGCGCCCCATCTGGCAAATCCGTTCACGTTTTCGTCATTGAAATTGATTGTCATACGATTCAGGGTTGTGTTGGCCCAGGTTTCAAACACGTCACCGTAGTGATAATCGTCACAGTTCAGGGTACCGTCTTTCAAAATCCATGCGCCCTCGCCCTCAATTACGAACGCCATTTGATCCTTGACAGTGGTATCGGTAAAGGTAACGGCACGGTGGTTGAAATCAATCGTATAGGTACCGCTCGCCGTCTTATCGGCACGCAGAATGCTGCAATCCGGAATATCCTTCAGCACCATGACGGTCTGCCCTGCTTCCATGGCGTTCAACGCGTCCTGCAACATGTAGGCGGTATCCGTCTCTTTCACGTAGGCATCCTCATCGGCACCGACGGCGAAGGTGGAGAAGTGCGTCGTCTTAAAGGTGAGTTTACCGGTTGCGGGGTCATAGGTCACGTCGGTGGGGTCGTCGCCGTTGCCAACGTATTTCAGCGTCACGTTGGTAAAGCCCTTGGCGATATACGTCGTAACCGTGACTGCCACGGGGGCGCCGTTCGCATCCGTAAAGGACGAAACGGGCGTACCGTTTACGCTCAGCGTCAGCGTGATGGCGCTGACAGCGCTCTCATTCTCGGTAATATTAAAGCTTGCATCGGCAGATGCTACGGCAACAGCCGACGACTGTACCGTCAGGTCGGCCACAGCCCCGGCCGTCATTTGGGTCGTGCCGGCGGGGATTTCAACAGACGTCGTATCGGCGGCAGCCTGTGAGGGCGCCGTCTGTGCGGTGAGCGTCGTCTTTTCATTCGTATTCACCGTTACTTTGCCTTCATTTGCACCGGCAACGGAAGAAATGGAGATGACGTAGGTGCCGTACGTTGCATTGGATGCGGCGGCCCCGGTGAACTTGTCCTTATTGACCTTCAGGGCAGCTGAAATCGTCTGTGCGTGGGAAATACCGGTATTGACGGCCTTGGTTTCGGCATCCACAACGGACGCCACCGTGCAGTCGTTATTGGTAAAGGTGATTTTAGCAAAAGTGTCACGCAGTGCGTTCTCCACGCGGAACACGGCGTTGGCTTTGACGGGCACGGAGGACAGATTGGTCAGCACAAAGGATGCGTTTGCCGTTTCACTGCCGGTAAACGTGGAACCGTTGGCAACCCAGGCAAGCGTGTCGGGGTCCCAGATTTTGTTATCTTTACGGGAGAACGACAGGTTTTCAAGCGTCCATTCCAGCTTCACCTTGGTCACGTCGGTGTAGCTACCCGTTGATACAGTAAGGCTGTATTTTTGGTCAATCGTTTTGCTGTTGTTCAGGTCCGTCAGGGTTGCGGAAGTCTGATAACTCCACCCTCCTTTGGCGCTGACCGAAATGCCCATGGCTGCCGTCATGGACGCAACCATAACGATGATCAACAAAACGGAAATGATTTTGTTTCTTTTCATATGAATACCCTTCCCGGCCCCGGTGTGGTGCCGATTTTTAGATTTGTTATTGCTTTGTACCTTTATATTTCTATTTGTTTTTTGCGATCTGTGCCATTATCGAGCGTCTCATTATTGTGTGATAGCAACGCTTAAAGGAATCTCCACGTTCGTCGCCGTCTGCCCCTCGGCATCCAGGTAAATGACGCGCATCAACCCCGCATAGGTACCGATCGACGGCATACTATTTGATTCCTGTGACAGAACCATCTTCGTCAGCTCGTTGCCGGCGGGAATTCTGCCCGACTGTGCGATGAGCAGATTGCCGTTCGTGCCGACCAGGTAAAGCTCCACGCGTGCGGCGTTGGTGGCGTCCGCATCGTGGCGGTACAGCATTTGAATCTCGCCCGTTTTGCGGTTGACAACGGCCTTATCGCTGTAGGTGATGGTATCGCTGCCCTTGGTCACAACGCCGGTTGAAACCGACCCGATGGCAAACACCGAAAAACAGTCGGAATAGATATAGACCGTATCCGCCGTGACGTAGTAGGTCCCGTCGCGGTAGTCGGCGGCGTCGGGACGTGCCGACAGCGCCTCAAACCGTGCGGCACCGTCGTGGTAGCGGAATACGTAGGTGCCCAGGTCCTGCGACGAATCGTAGGGCACCGCAATTTCCAATACGGTTTTGGTCTTGGTCAGCAGTTCACTGCTTTCCACCTTACCGTCCTTCAGGATTTCTTTTTTAACGGTAAAATCATAATAGGTCAGCCGCAGTTCCCCCGCGATTGCCTCGATGGCGTTGCGGATGCCGAGTTCAATTTCTTCCGGCACCAATTTTGCCGCGATGAAGGTGATATCCACCTCTTTGCCGGCAATCATATGCAAAAGCGCCTCTTTGGTCAGGCCCGATACGGCGACGGCGGGCGTTTGGTCGTCGGCAATTTTGACGATGGCCTTGACTTCGCTGGCATCGTCCGTTTCAACGACAACGGGCAAATCCTGTCGTACGGGGTCGTTGATAATGTCGCCGATATCGTGCAGGTCGTTGGCCGGGAAATAGAAATTCACGGTGACGGACGTGCCGTTCACGGCGGCCATTTTGGTGAGAACCGATTCCCCGTACGAACAAACCAGGTTGTAATCGCCGTTACGAACGTCGGAGATTAAATAGTTGCCTGCCGCATCCGTGGTGGCTTTTGCCACTTCGGTATTGCCCTTTTGCACCGACAAAACGGCGCCCTCCAGGGGTTGGCCGCCCTTATAGACCGTACCGACGATGGTCACCATGTCCACCTGCACGGGGCGAATATTGGGGTCCTGTGCGTTCGGGTCGACCACATCCGGGCGCTGCGGCAAGAATGCCAAAATGCCGGCAACGATACCGCCGAGCGCCAGGCAGGCCAAAAGAATAATGGGCAGCAGGCGCAGCCGTAAAACGGCGATAAAGCCCCCGTCCTGTAACGCCACGAAACGGTCCTGCTTGCGGAAAATTTTGTTGTGCGTGCCGTTTTCAACGACGTACAGGCGTTTGTCCGCCAGCTCGATGCGGCCGATATCCTTATTCTTATCGCGTTTTTTCTTTTCAAACGTTTCACCGACGACGGCATAATTGCGGTCGGGATACAGCTCGCCGAGTTTTTCATCGGAATACGTGCCGACCGTGTCGCCGTTGACCTTTAACGTTTTGTCGTAATCGCTTTTTTCTGCGTATACGAAATTTAGATATTTTTTATCGCTCATGCTGCACCTACCAAAAAACAAATTCGTCGGGTTACCTTTTTATTAAAGTACAATCTCACCGACGTATAATCGTCAAACTTCGCACGTTTCAGATGCAAATACCGCGCCAGGTCTTTCCATTGTGACAGGGGATAGTCCGTGACGTTCAATTCGGCCGCTGCCCGCAGCGCCTCGCGTCGTTCGGCGCCGGACCGCATATCGCTGACGAATTCGCAGCCGACGCACTGACGCAGCTCCTCAAACAGATCACCGCGGTTAGCGGGCGTTCGTTGTTGTTCGTTCATTTGTTGTTCCCTTCCCAATCGCTTGGATTACCTTTGCCAAAAGCGGATGTTTAACCGTGCGGAGCTGTTCCTCTATTTTTTCACGGCGGAGCGGCTTTAATAAAAAGCCGGTCAAGTTCATTTCAAAAACCGCAATGGATTTCTGCTCATCCGCTGACGTGAGGATGATTTTCATCCCCGGATTAATCGAGCGTATAATATTGACGGCCGCCGCGCAGCTTGTCACGTCGCCGTCCAAAATCACAGCGTCCGGCACCCTGGCGCGTACCGCGTCGATCAGCTTTTGCAGCGTCGTAAAACATTGTGCCCGGCTTTTCGGATATTCATTGATAGCGGTCTCCAATTGCTTGATGACCTCATATTCACAGTCCATAACGTAGATTAGCATAGATTTGTTCAGTTCTCCCGAGGCGTTTTTCACGTCTTTTTTCATTTAACAAGCATAGTATACAACACCCACGTTATCTTGACGTTAACTTCTTTTTGGCTTGATAAAAAAGGCATGACCGTTTTTGCAGAACTTATTTCGGGATGTGCAGAAATGATTATACCTTATTTTTAATCTTATTACGAAGAAATAACGATGTGCGACTAATGAAAGAAATCCTTTGGATTTCCATGCAAAAACTATCGCCGTTTTCCCCCCTCGCAGTACGTGTGTACAGCTATCGGGGTGAAGAACGACGATTCCTACTCTTTTTTCTCGGCGCCAATCGGTTTGATAAAAAAGGCATGACCGGAAAAGCAGATTTATGTGATAGAGTTTATTCGGTTCAATAATTCTTGTGCAAATAAATGATGAAGACGGTTTAAAGAAATATTCAAGGAGAAACGGCTTTTCCTACCGCCAAATCCCTCCCTCGCAGTACCCGGTACAGCTCCCGGGAGGGAGGTTTGACGCTTCTGCCTCTTTTTTTCCAAGTTCCTTAACAAAGTCTAAAGTAAGAAATCCTGCGGATTTCCATGCAAAAACTATCGCCGATTACAGCCCTTGCAGTACTGAGTACAGCGGGCACACTGTAATCGACGATTCCTACTCTTTTTTCTCGGCGCCAATCGGTTTGATAAAAAAGGCATGGCCGGAAAAGCATGGTTAATGGATGACACCTTCATAATTTCTTGGAAAAGTGTTTACATTTGCTCTTTAATATGGTAGAATGTGAAGCGTAAATGTAAACTACTTTCCAGGAGGTATGCCTTCATGAATCAGATTTGGGAACGCATACAGGCGATTGCAGAAAAAAACAACGGGTTCATCAAAACAGCACACGTCGAACAACTCGGGATCAGCAGACCGATGCTTCAAAAATATACAAAAGCGGGTAAACTGGAGCAAGTGTGTAAAGGATTATATATTTTGGCAAGCGATATGGCAGATGAATATGCGTTGCTGCAAGCACGAAGCAAATATGCTGTATTTTCTTACGGAACGGCTTTATTTTTATGGGGACTTTCAGATCGCACCCCGCACGCCTATGATATCACCGTACCGAGAGGAACAAACGTCAGCCTCTTGAAACGCGATAATCCAACTTTGCGCTGCCATTACGTTCAGCCGGATACTTATACTATCGGGATCTCGGAAACTATCTCCCCCCAGGGAGCAACGGTACGATTATATGACAAGGAACGCTGCATCTGTGATTTGATCCGGGATAAAAACAACGTCGATATGCAGCTCTATTCACAGGCAATCAAGATTTACTTCAAAACAAAACCGAACAACACCAAATTGCTGAAATACGGCAAATTATTCGGCATTGAAGAACAAATCAGAACCTATATGGAGGTATTGTGATGAAGACACCGGAGCAAATAAAAGGAACCATACGCAGTATGGCGGAGAAACAAAATTTGCGGGCACAGGAAGTGCTGCAAATGTTTTTATTTGAACGCTTTTTGGAAAGACTTGCTGCTTCCCGGTTCAAAGAGAACTTTATACTGAAAGGCGGTCTGCTTATATCCTCAATGATCGGCATTACCGAAAGGACCACCATGGACATGGATACCACCGTTCGCGGGATCCAAATGGAAGAGAATGAGATTGTCAGTGTGATAAGAGAAATTATTACGATTGACGTTGCGGATGGTATTCTCTTTGAATACAACAGCATTGAACCGATTCGCGATGATGACGCCTACAATAATTTTCGGGTCCATCTCCAAGCGAAATTCGGAAAGATCAACAGCCCGATGAAAATTGACGTCACAACCGGAGATTCCATCACGCCTGCTGCAATTCAGTACAATTTTCCAATGCTTTTCGCAGAGAACACAATTCCTGTCCTGGCATATACACTGGAAACCGTTCTTGCGGAAAAATATGAGACGATTATACGCCGCAATATCGGAACCACCCGAGCCAGAGATTTTTACGATCTGCATACCTTATATTGCAGCAGAAAAGATGAGATACGTCTCGAAATCCTCAAAGCCGCAGTGATCCATACTGCGACGAAACGAAATTCGCTTCAAGAGATGCAGGATTACGCTCAAATCCTAAAGGACATCCGTGAAGAGCCGGCGTTGTATCTGCTTTGGGATAATTACGTTGCCGACAATAAATATATCGGCAAGCTCGGATTCCACGAGGTTCTGGACACAGTGGAAGAGGTCGCAAAACTCCTGAACGAATAGGAAGCAAAAATTCCGCGGCAGAATAATCTCTGTCGCGGAACTTATTTACGGTTTGCTTTTTATCCGTTTATGAAATTGTTTGACCCAATATTATAATTCCAACGAATTTTCCTGCAATAGGAAATCATAAATGCTCATAGTGACAATACCTCTATCGTCGCGTTTCAATTTCACGTGGTCTTTCACAACGATTATTTTTTTGAATGAGTCGTCGATTGCCGTATAGGGGCGATTTTCCACGTAAACCTTTTCTTCCGTCGGCATGTCAAACGCAGACTGCACGTAATACCTTTGGCTGCCTTTGTTTGCAACAAAATCAACTTCCAATTGCTTTTGGCGGAACGTGCCGTCAATTTGCTTTTCATTGATTTCCACAATGCCTACGTCCACGTTAAATCCACGGTATATCAGCTCATTGTAGATAACGTTCTCCATAATGTGGTTTTCTTCCTGCTGCCGGAAGTACAATAGAGCATTTCGAAGGCCAACGTCGGAAAAATAATACTTTTTCGGCGTATTGATGTATTTTCTGCCTTTGACGTCAAAACGCTTTGCCTCACTGATTAAAAAAGCGTCTTCAAAATACCCAATATATTTTTCGATTGTGTTTTTGGATAAGTTGGCGTTTTTCTCCGTTTTAAACGTATTCGACAGTCGATTCGGGTTTGTCAGCGCCCCGATGCAAGAGGATATCACGTTTAACAGATCCTCCAGATCATCTTTATCAGCCACTTTGTTCCGTTCTGTAATGTCTTTGATATACGTTTCTCGGAATAGGTTTAAAAGGTAATTTGCCTTTTGCTCTTCTGTCTTTCGTTCCACGATGGCCGGCATACCGCCGTACGTATAGTAATCCAACCAGCCGTCATACTTATCACCTTCATAAGCCTGCATAAATTCGGAGAAAACGAGCGGCTGCACTCTGATTTCATCGCCGCGGCCTCTGAATTCGGTTAAAACGTCCGTGGAAAGCATTTTGGAATTACTACCGGTCACGTAAACGTCGGCGTTGTTGATGTGCAAAAAACCATTTAGCACGTCGTAAAACGTGATTGGTGCACCATTGTCCAAGTACGGGTTTTTGACGCTTTCCACAAATTGAATCTCATCCAAGAAAACGTAGTGCATCACACCATCGTCCTTGATTTTGGAACGCACGTATCGGTCAAGTTCAAACGGATTTCTCAACCTGACGTTTTCGGTTTGATCAAGTTCCAACTGAATGATATGGTCTTTTTGAACACCGTTTGCCAATAAATAATCATTAAAAAGCGAAAACAAAAGGTATGATTTCCCACATCGCCGGATCCCGGTAATCACTTTAACCATGCCATTGTGCATTCGATCAATCAATTCCTGCAAATATTTGCTTCTCTCTATGCGCACCAATCGGCCTCCATTTCACAAAATTGTGAGTTTTAGTATTTTTGTTCAATGTAATTGTACCATATGATAGATAGAAAAACAAGGGGCCATTTCACAAAATTGTGAGTTTTGGTATTTTTGTTCACTGTTTGCCCGGTGACAACGAAGATTGAAACAGTCTCCTATTATCGTCATATGACCATTTCGTTTTTGCTAACTATATCGGCAAAAGAACTCCTTCCACCAACTACGATGGTTACGCGCAAGCGCTATCATATTCGCTTGCTCACTAAACGTGAGCACCGCAAACGGCCGCTCTTTATGCGCCCCTCCCTCCCCGATGGAGGCTGGGAGATACGAAAGTCAGCCGTCCTTTTTTTCAGTGCCACGGGAATAGGAAAGACGAGTGATGATTTACTGCTGCGCAGAAAAAGGGATGAGACGTGTTCTATGCAACAGAACACGTCGTTCTTTTTTCAGCACCATGGAAATAGGAAAAAACGAGGCAGAATTGCCGAGAACCCCACGCACTTACTCCGTGCATGCGTGGGAACCCATCGGCCGCCGAAAAACGACGCCCGACGTACCTACGTACGTCCATGGAGTTTTTCGGCGATAGGAAAAGCCGTTCTCTTTACTGTTATTTCTTATTTTAGTTAACAATTTATTCAGTAAAAAAACATTGCAAAAGATATAGCAAAAAGTCTTTCTGCTTTTCCGGTATGGCCGTTTTTTACATTTCCTAATATTAGGAGAATTCGCTCTTACGTAACTCCCCAAAGGAATACTGCTCCATATACTCCCCCGCGAACTTGACGTCCGGGTTGCCCTTTTTCCATTCCAGCAGGTCGCAGTCGCACTGCGTCACGTCCACGTGATAACTGCCGTTGTCCGAGAAGAAGAAGTCCTTCACACCGGCTTCGTTCAGCGTTTCCGTCAGGCGTGCGGCGGCGCGGGTCAGTTGCACCTGTTTGGTGCGGGAGTAGTCGTCCTCATACAGGATGCCGGCCATCTCCGCTCGGGAGACCAGCGCACCCTCGCGGTCCACCAAATAGGCCAGCAGCTGCTTATCGACCTCGCTGCGGAAATGCAACGGCGTGCCGTTGTAAAATACGTCGAAGTTACCGAACGTGCGGATATACAGCGCCTTGGCGGTCGAAATGGGATAGCGGAGCTTTTTCACGGATGCCATAATCTTTTCCGGGGAACAGGGCTTTTTCATATAGTCGGAGGCGTACACGTTGAAGGCCTCGTAGGCGTACTGCTCGTACCCCGTGACGAAGATGATATTGACGTTCTCCTTGACGTCGTGCAGGGTGCGGGCCAGTTCGATGCCGGAAAGCCCCGGCATTTCAATGTCCAAATACACGATATCGGCGGGGCGTTCGGTAAAAGCCGCCAGCATCTCGCGGGACTTTAAGAACGGGACGACCTCGTCATCCGGGAAGCAGGACTTAATCATTTTCTCCGTGTGTGCCAATACGGCTTTTTCATCGTCGATGACGTAAATTAACATAGACGTTCTCCTCTCGTCAGTTTGACGGTCACGACGGTGCCGACACCGACCGTACTGTCAATCGTAATGATGCCCCCGGCATTTTGGATGCGGGTGATGATATTCTTCACGCCGACGTGCTCCTTGCCGTCGAACGTAACGGCGTTTTTATCGAAGCCGACGCCGTCGTCCGCCACGCGGATACAGACGTACGCGCTCTCCTCAAACGTGGCTATGGTCACGGTCCCGCCGTCTTCCTTTTTGCAAATGCCGTGCTTGACGGCGTTTTCCACGATGGGCTGGATGGCGAGCACCGGCACCTCGAAATCCTCGACGGCGATATCGTATACGACGTTCACGCGGTCCTCGAAACGGATCTGTTCGATGGCCAGATAATTTTTAATGGCTCCCAGTTCCTTGGCAAAGCTGACGGTCTCCGTTTCGGACAGGGACGACAGGTTGTTGCGCAGGTAATCGGAAAAGCGGTTGGTCAGTTCCTCGGCCCGTGCGGGATCCTCGCTGCAGAAGTAGGAAATCGTCGTTAAGGTATTGTAGATGAAATGCGGTTTGATTTGCGACAGCATGACCTTGGTTTTCAGGTCTGACAGTTCGACGCGGTGGTTGGCCGCCACCGCGGAAAGTTCCTCTACGCGCAAAATATTGAGCATATTGCGCTTCATAAAAATCAGGGCAATCCACGTGATGACCGTGATAAACACCACGTTGGGGAACACCGACAAAATCAGCCCGTTTTTGAACAGCACTGCGGACGACGGCTCCAGGTTGATAATATTATTGTACAAAAAGCCCTGCAGGCCGTAGTATTTTGTCGTATCAAAGGAAACCAGGTTGAGGTCAATCAGCCCGGTGGCGCGGTATAGGTAGGCATTGCACCAGTTGGATGCCAAAACGGCCAGGCACGACAGCCCATGGGCGAACCACATCAGCCGCCGGTTGTAGCAGTTCATGGCCAGCACGATGATCACGGGCAGCAGCATTTTGGTTTTGTACCCGCTCATCATTTCCAGTGCAAACCACAGCGCGACCATTAACACGACGAACACGTAGGAAAAGAATCTGCCCTTCCCTTTTTTGACCAGGCACCAAACCGACACCGCACCGAACACGCACGGTAAGCCGATAAAGGCAATAAAGACGAACAGACCCTTGGATTTCAAGGCCCCGGCGGCAAACATCACCCACATACCAAAGCATATCCCTGCAATCACCAACAGTATTTTGGCAATACGCATATTGATTTGCGGAACGCGTTCCGCCATCACGGCACGCAATTTATCCCGCGTTTCTTTGTTGATTTTCATACAGTCCCCTTTTTTCAAAAACGTTTACTATTTTATTATACCACACGATGCAAGGGGGTAAAAATAAAAAGTGCTGCTCCACGGGTAAGCAGCACTTTTCATTTTTATTTCTTCATTAGCACAGCGTCTTCATTCGACCTATTGCCGTATCACCACACGCCGACCGTGTTGTTTTGTTTCCAAATCGGGTACGTGGGGGGATTGTGCAAAAGATAGTCGACAGAGCATAATGCGTCGCCGCCTTCGCTCTTGTATAGAACGCCGTTGTCATAATAGGCTTGGAACAAAGCCCCCTCAAGGTCGTTGTTGTCGGTAGCATTGATCCATCGGTCGGCCAACAGCTCCATATACTTTTGCTGCAGGGACGACGTCACACAGTGTGCACGGTGTACGTCACTCTCGGCGCTGTCGATGGCCTTGGCCCACAGTTCCCCCATGGCAGCGACGAAATCGGTATCGAAATCACCGTCCGCGGTCTGATACAGAAATTTGCTGCCGCGGTCCGGATTGGATAAGGCGTCATATAATACGTTGTGGAAGTAAATATTCAAATGAATATCCGTCACCTTTTGGGACGTTTGTTTGACGTACTCGTACACGTAGGTATACCCGGCACCGTAATAGTCGCGCAGGAAATCCGTCAAAAGCGCGTCGTATTCCTGTTCGGTCATATACGGGTTCCATAACACTTTTGCCAACAGATAGGCGCGCAGACGTGAAAATTCACCGTTTTCCGCCTGCTGGTAATCGCCCTCTTCATAAATACCGGTCGCCCCCTTATCGGTCAAGAAGGCCGCGTTGGCGCGCAGCACCATCAGGTTGGGGAACGGTGCCAGGTAGTGGGCGTAATTGGTCGTATAATCCCAGATGAACAGCTGTTTGGCGATTTGGCTCCACGCCTCGATATCTGCGCAGAAATCCACGTTCTCGGGACAGTCGGGGTCGTTCAGCGCATGCGAGAAGCAGCATTCAATGGAACATAAATAAATGATGACGTTATCCGCGGGTTTAATGGTAACGGGCGGCTTGCGCGTATACTGGTAGGCAAAGGTCAAAATCTTCACTTCGGGATGCTCCTGCGCAATTTCATCAGCCAGGCGGTTGATAAATGTCAACAGAACACCGGATTGGTTTTCCTGCTCCGCCAGGGCGGTACATTGTTCGCAGGTGCAGTATTTTTTCGAATCGTTTTGCGTGACCGAAATGATTCTGACACCCGGGTTCTCCGCAATGACGTTTTTCACGTTTTTCAGTACGGTTTGGTAGACGCTCTCGTCACTGAGACAGGGCTGCGCGGAGGTAGCGTTGCCCGTTTCGGACAGCCATCCCAGGGAGTGGCAACTGCACACGATGGTGTCGGCAATATTCGTGTCGCCGTTCAGACCCAACTTGGTGCCCAGTGGCGTCCCCTGAATCTCCCAGTCGGTTTTGCGGTAACACAGGGGGGAAGAATACGAATAATCCAAATCCTTCGGAATGCGGATATACGATGCCTCGTGAATCACTTCATACTCGTTCGTATAAAAACGGCAGCCGAGCCAATCTTCCAAGAAATGATACACGGCATATTCGGTCCCCTGTTCGGAGCAGGAGCCGAGATACAGCTTTTGGTCGCTGACGTAATACGTAATGCCGTCGTTTTGCAGTGCATTGCGGCGGGCAACGACCTCGTCCGTATCGCGGTTGGACGGGCCGACCATAATTTCGTACTCCTCGGCCGGGGTATCGTCCGTTACGATTTCCAAAACGTACCCGCAGGCCTTATCCACGTAATAGGCAAGCGCCTGCGCAGCGCTTACAACGTGCTCACCGGCATCCTTGGCGATTACGATGCGGTAGTTGGAGAGTTCCACGGTGTACAAATCCACGCGGCCGACGTTGTGCACGCCGTCCGGGACGATGTCCGTCGGTGTCGGGGGCTCTTCCTCATGCTCGCCCCCCACGTCCGTGTTCCCCTGTTCTTCCGCAGTCTTTCCGCCGTCATCTTTTTGTTCAGGATCTTCGCTGACGTCGGCGTCCGGCGTTTTCCCGCAGGCTGTCAACAGCGTCAGGCATAACGCAAGCAGCAAAAGCAATGACAAAATTCGTCCGCAAAATCTGTTTTTCATAATACTGTTCCTTTCCCGCCCCGGTGACTAACGACCGGTTCAGCATGGCCTCTTAATTCACGTAGGGGCGAGGGCTCCCTTACCGGACCCTCAATAACGGCGGGGAATACCCCTCCGCTACGTGACGGCCAAGGTCCCCGTTTGTTAGCCGCCTTGTCTCGAACCGCCGTTCCGACCGGACAAATATTAATCTTCTGCCTCGTAATAATACGAATAATCAATACCTTTCATGATGATTTCGCGGTTGCCGATATCGTCGGTCAATGCACCATACAACAGGGTGTTAATTTTCGTTGCATCGTCCACGCTTTCACGCATCGCATTTAGGTATTCGGCTTTGTCGATTTGGCTCCAGTCAACGCATTTTTTCAGACTTTTTTTCAACATCAAATCCAGCCAAATGCGCGTGCTTCTACCGTTGCCTTCCATAAAAGGGTGCGCGATATTCATCTCGACGTATTTGGCAACGATATGATCAAACGTGTCCTGCGGCATCGCCTCAACGTGCGCAAGCGCACCGTTCAAATATGCGGCGGGCGAAAAAACGAACCCGCCCTTGGCTATATTAACCGTGCGAATTTGCCCGGCAAAATCAAAAAGACCACCGAATATATACCCGTGAATCTGCTGTAACCCTTTTGACGTGCCGACTTCCACGTTGTCGATAAACCCGCTTTCAAACAGGTCGTACGCCTTTTGCTTGCTCTTTTCGTCAATCGAGGTCTCCAGGTTCTTCATCCACTTGGAAAAAACGTCGGATTTCTTGCTCGGCACAAGGGCAATCACGACGTTGAGCCCGCTTTCATCCACCACGTCGGTGTTGTAAAACTTGCCGTCTTTGGCCCGCAATTTCAGTTGTCTACAAATTGAGGACAACTGATTTTTTCTTGTCTTGATTGTATTCCAATATCTACGCGGATTCGCACTTTTCGTCAACGCCTGTGCAATATCCGCAGCACAAAACCACCATTTGGCACTTTCTTCGTCCCAAACGGCACGCACCGGTATATTTTCAAAAAAACGGATGGACGTTTTCGTCATAGCGTCAACCTCCCGGGTAAAAAAGTTACTTTTTGTCAACGGAAACGAATACGCAGCGTTTGCGCGGCAGCATAAACGTCTTCTCTTCCCCCATTTCACGGATTTCACCGGACACGGGGAACAGCAGCGTCGCCTCACGGGCATTGACGGTCAGCGACCGTTCCGCGTCGCCCGTATTGCAGACAAGGTAGAGATACCCGCCCTGCGTGCGGTAACGGGCAAAATGCAGCGTGCTGTCGGCATTCTTTTCTGTCGGTACGACCGTCACGTCCTGTGCTTCCAGCACGGCAATCACCGCCGCCGTAACCGTTGGCCTCGTATTGCGCCAGGAACGCATCCATATCCTCGGGGAGACTGTGCGTCATGGGACGCACACGCATCGACCGCGGCGGATTCGCAAACGCCTCTTTGTCAAAGGGAATTTCTGTTTTCCGACCAGCCATATTGATACCTTGCCTTTCCGATGATTGATTTTTTCAAATGGATTATATCACATTATAGGGAAAGGGACAACCCCCTGCGTTCTGCCTGGTGGTTCGCTGTAAGCGAAACACAAGGGGATCTGCCGCAGGCAGAGCCCGTGGGGCGTTCTCTAAGCCTCCATCCGCGAGGGAGGTGGATTCGCGTCAGCGAAGACGGAAGGAGTTCCCCATCCGTGGCACTGAACCTAAAAAGGCTCCTCCCGCGGGGCATATCCCTTCGGGGGACGCAGCTGGCGCCGTAGGCGACTGAAGGAGTTCTCCTGCTGGTAATCTGAACCTAAAAAGGCTCCTTCTTGAGGCATATCCCGCCGGGGGAGTAGCTGGCTGCCGAAGGCAGACTGAAGGAGTTCATCATACATACTCATCTCATTCCAACCACCGCACGATGACACACGCTAACCATAGGGCGGGGGTTCATCTCCCGCCGACGTACGATTTATACAGACCGCATTTCAGGCGGCGGGAGTCAAGCCCCCGCCCTACGGAAACGTGATGAACCCCTACTCCCGCCGGTGGAAGGATTGTCGCCCTCCCGTCCTCCCGGTCTTTCATTTCTTCATAAGCGCAGCGTCTTCATTAGCATAGCATCTTCATTAGCCCGTAGGGCGTCTTCATTTTTCACCACCGGCCAAAAGTCCCCTGCCATGCGACCTTTTCCCTGCCCCGCCGTGGTACAATATGGGTGTCAAAGAGAGAAAGAAAAACGAAAAAGGAAGGTAAAAGAAATGAAACTGACAAACGTACAAAAGATGGCAGAGGTCGCAGAACGTCTTGCGGCGGGATGCATGGACGATTACAAATGGATGCTGCAGGACACGCTCAAACGCATGTACGACGCGGACGAAAGCTTGGCGCTGTACTACGAATTGCACGACGAATGCGAAACGGTGGATGAGGGCGTTAACTATCTCACGGACGACGAAAAGTCGCGCTGGCTTGTCACGTTCAATAACGAAGACAAAAAGGAAGAGGCGCTGGCGCTCTTCACGAGCGACGAACGTGCGGCGGCAAGCAACTGCAGCGGCAACGTCACGGTGTGGATGCGCGTACTATCGCAAATGCAATCGTAAAAAGAGCGATTGCCGCATAAATGCAAATAAAAATCTTGGGAATTCGTGTTTCGCATTTTGTAAAAGAAACGTATGGTTGACGATTCAGTCTGTCCGATTGTGCACGCCATTCTGCGTCATACATAGAGGCGGGCAGCTGTTTTTCAATTAAACTGATTATTTTCATTTTGCTTGAATTCAAAATACCATATGATTTTAAGATACGAATCCAAGACAGGCAGAGTACGATACCGATGACCAAGAACACTATACCCATAAAACACTTGATTATTGACTGAAATGACAATGCCGATATAGTACCAAAGCAGGCAATTAACGCTGAATTTACCGTAATATAGAAGTTATTTACGTTTTGCCGACGCTCCACTAACGTTTCCGACGTTTGCAAGAAGACCTTATACTGTTCCAATAGCGTTGACTTATCCAGCTCATTCGTTTCCTTGTTGAACAGGGAGTAATCACCTGCCGAATACGTATTAATTATTGCAATGATATCTTCTTTGCTTTTTATCGCACTGACGTTTTCTTTTTCTTTGGTATATTTATTTTTGGCAAATAACGCTTTAGGGAGCTGATTATCGGGCGAAAGCAAAACGGTATAAATGGATTTGTGATACTTTTTTGCCATATTAATTTCCCATGCGACGTTGTGTCCCCCATAGGAATGCTCGCCAACGTACACTAATACCATTTGCGCCTGTTTTATCATTTTTCGAGCAACGCTTCTCCAAAATGGTCCGGCATCATCAAGCATCACCACTTCGGAACCCACCGTGCGATTAGAAATATCGGTTACTTCATGTGCAACTGCTTCTTTATTTGCCCTGGAATGAATTACAAAAATCTTCATAAAACCTACACTCCTATCTACCTCTATACTGTCCCGTGTCTTTGCCCTCAGTTATTGCAATGAATATTCCCAATTGGTAATAAGCATCTTCTCCGCATCCTCTGCGGCCTTGACTTTGTTGTTGGCGAAGACAATCACGCCGTTTTCGTCAATGAGGTACGTCGTGCGAATGACGCCCATGCAAGTCTTGCCGCAGTTGACCTTCTCGCCCCAGACGTCGTACGCTTCGATGACAGAACGGTCGACGTCGGAAAGCAGCGTGATGGTCAGGTTCTGCTTTGCCTCAAAGTTTTTGTGCGAGGCAACGGTATCCTTACTGACACCGACCACGACGATGCCCCGCTCCAGGAACTTGTCCTTTAGAGCGGAATAGGCCACGGCCTGCTTGGTGCAACCGAGCGTATTATCCTTGGCATAAAAATAGAGCAGCAGCTTTTTGCCGGCGTATTCGCCGAGCGTATGCATTTCGCCGTTCTGATCCGGCAAAGCGAAATCCGGGGCTTTGGTTTTGAGTGGTAACATAGGAAGGCCTCCCTCATACTTTGTTGTATTCGATTATACCACATAATATTGAAAGGAACAACACATACACTACGAAAATGCCTGCGGTAAAATCTTGCCGCATGGGGAATGGCAACCAAATGCAAACACGTCAAAACGGCAGATCATCGACTTCTTTCCCCTCAAACAGCGGGAATTGCGGCTTCGCTCTGTTGTTTTCGGCATCATTGAACCGTGCCTTTTGATTTTTGGCGCTCACGTCATCCATAATCGTTTCCATAAAATAAAACGGGTCCTCATCATCAACCGTAACGTCCAGGGGACCGTTCCCCCTTTCGACGATGCGGACGTTATCGCTTGTCAAATACGAATACCGTACGCCGGGAACAGGCTCATCTCCCGGTTCAGCCCAATCCCGGAAGCAAAGGGCGCCGATGATAAAAATGGTATCGCCGTTTTTCACGTATTTTTTTACGTACTCGGCAGTTTTCCCCGTTACTTCCACGCGGATAATGGACGTTTCCACATAATTGCATTGCAGACGGTTATCATTCGGCAGGATATACATTGTGGTCTTGCCCGGTGCATTATCGGTAGTATATGGAGATTGTGTCACCACCCGGCCGGACAAAAAGATTTTATTAAACGCAAAGCCGTTTGTTTCCATATCCAGTATTCACCTGCTCTCTCAATTATCAAACGTCCACTCGTTCCCCGGCAGTTCCGCGGCGAGTTTGGCGCGGGCCTTGGCCGCACCCTCGACGGCGGCCTCCATGCTCTTTTTGTACATGACGTCGCCGCCCTTGACCATATCGTACAGGAAGGACTCCGCCTTTTGGTAGCAGACGAGCGCCGATTTATAGTTCGGCTCGGTGCCGACCCCGTGGAGGAAGCACTTGCCCAGGCGCAGGAACACGGGGCCCGCCACGTATTTGGCCGCCTCGTCCGTCATCTCGTTGATGCAGCGCTCGTAAATCAAAAAGGCCTCTTTTTCGTTCTTGGGAACGTAGTAGCCGTTGGCGTACATATCCCCGATTTTGTACAGTGAGATGAGGTGCCCGTCGAAGGCGCCGAGGGCGAAATAGTGGAACGCCTTTTCGTAATCCACCGGCATATTGCGGCCGTAGTAGTAGCAGTAGCCCAGGTTCTCCTGCGCCTGGCGGGAGCCGGCCGCTGCCGCGCGCTCGTAGTAGGTAACGGACTTGGCAAAGCTCTGTTCGCAGCCCGTGCCGTCGTAGTACAGGGCACCCAGGTCGTTCAGGGCATCGGCACTGTCTTTGCTGCCGCTCTCGCCTTCTTTTTCCAAGAGGTCAAAGACGAACGCCCACAGGACCGGCGGGAGTTTGCGGATGTGCATGAGCGTCTCGGCAATTTCCAGCGGTGCGTAACTGCCGCGGTCGTCCTCGTCGACAAGGCGCTCCAGGTAGTCCACGGCGTCGGGGTATTCGTCCGCATCCATCATGCTGAGCAGCTCGTTCAGTTCTTCGTTCAATTCGTATTTGTCTTTCATGGTCGTGCCCTCCTGATTTTAAAATGGTATGGTTTAGGTACTTACCATTATACACAAGGTGGTGTACGAAAATATGTACAGAAAAGGTGCTGCCGAAAGTTTTTCGGCAGCACCGGATATAGTTTGCGTTTGAGGCACTTTTTGATGAATGCACTTTATTGTTTCATGATTCCTTACATTGTGCCATCAGCGACGAAACATAAACGAATTTGACGGCAGGTTCGGTGACAGTTTTTAATTTATAACAGGGCAGCCATATAAAGCGGCAGATGAATGATGCCGTCCTTTACCATAACGTCTTTGGAATAAAGAATATACGAATTCCCGATGACCGAGGAAAAACGCCGGCGGAATTTATCCAAGGAACTGTGCGACGTATAGTTGCCGGATTTTACTTCAACGGGCGATATCTTTTTCCCTTCGGTAATTAAGAAATCGATTTCCATGTGGTTTTCACGATTTTGTGTATCGCTGCGGGAATAAAAATACAGCCGTTCCCTGTTCAGCCGTAACATTTGCGCCACGACGTTTTCCATAATCATGCCCTCATTAATATTGAGTTTATCAAAAAGAATGGCACGATATATATCGTTCTCGGTATATTTTTTGTCATTGAACGTGTGTGTGACTAGCAGTCCCGTATCCGCCATATAACATTTTTGTGTTGTACAATCAGAACTCAATGCCAAGCCAATCGTGGGATCTGTTGCGTTAAAACAGGTGTTGACAACCATTGCCTCATTCATCCAACCAAAGGAATCTTCATACGTTCTGTAGCGCGCCTTTTTGGAAATGGAAGACAACTGATATTTTTTCTCTTTTTTGGAAAGTTGGCCCGGGATACCGTCAAATAAGGCGAACACCTTATCTTCATACCCTTGCGCAAATTTAACGATATCTTCCCGGTAAAGAGTTAAGATGCGCCGTTTGGCAGTATCGGA
This sequence comes from Clostridiales bacterium UBA1770, assembly GCA_002315325.1. GTDB lineage: Bacteria > Bacillota > Clostridia > Oscillospirales > CAG-272 > UBA1770. The sequence goes on along the minus strand of DCGU01000066.1, from coordinate 6,316 downwards.
AGCTTCGAAGTCTTTGCCATTGCAATATGCCAAAACAGATTGCGGCATGCCGCCCACCAACACGTATTGCCGGAAATCATTCATAATTTTACGATGCAGTGCCTGACCGAGTGGAGTTTTTGTTTCGAAGCAGCTTTTAATCAGCGGATAGGTGGTTTCATCACCCATGGCCCATAAGAATTCCTCAAAATCAAGCGGAAACATTTCAATATGCTCCTCTTCGGAAGGAATCACAATATCCTGCACGTTCTTTTTCAGGCGTATCAGTGAACCCGTTTCCAAATAATCGTATCTACCGTCGGCAACAAGGTATTTGATGAATTGGCGGGCCGGCGGATACTGTTGTATTTCGTCAAAGATAATCAGCGAATCTCTTTTATAAAGAGGAGTGGCATAAAACGCCGATAATTTGGCAAAAAACAGATCAAGGTTGGTAACGTCATTCACAAACAAATCAAGGACGTCCTTGGGGACGTTACCGAAATCAATCATAATATAACTTTTATACTCTGATTCGGCAAAAGATTTGGCTATATAGCTTTTGCCCACACGGCGTGCACCGTCAATCATTACGGCTGTCGCCCCATTGCCGTTCTTTTTCCATGATAAAAGCCTGTCATATATTTTTCGTTTCAGCATTTTACACCTCCATGCCGCATGCACTTTCGTACCTTTTAGATAGATTATAACACGTTATGCACGAAAAGGCAAACATTTTTTGAAAGAATTTGCACGAAAAGGCAAACTTTAAAGCGTTGATTTTGCACGAAAAGGCAAACTTTTGACGAACATGCTACGCGAAGCGTATACACTTCTGCACAAGGGAGGCTACGATTAGCGCGTGTCATTGTGCTGCGGCTGAATTATTGCTTTTGCTAATCTCGAACTCCTTCCACCAACTTCGATGGTTACGCGCAAGCGCTATCATATTCGCTTGCTCACTAAACGTGAGCACCGCAAGCGGCCGCTCTTTATGCGCCCCTCCCCCACACGGAGGAGGCTTGAAAAAGTTCATTGCCACGGAACCACGTAGAGAGCGGAGCGAACACGTGCCTGCTTGCAGGCTAAATCCACTCAGTCGCCTACGGCGACAGCTCCCCCGCGGGAGGAGCCTTTTTAGATTCATTGCCACGGATGGAGAACGGAGAACTCCTTCAGTCACGCTTCGCGTGCCAGCTACTCCCCCGGCGGGATATGCCTCTACACGAGACGGGCTTGGTTTGGACATTCTCTTGCCGGTTGAAATAACGCTTGATAATACGATGAACTCCTTCCACCAGCAGAGCTGGTCCCCCTCCCTCAAGAAGGAGGCTGTTTAAGTTCATTGCCACGGATAAAGAGGACGCACCCCAGTCTGCCTACGGCAGCCAACGTCTGTTTGCGTTGCAAACATACTCCCACGATTTTGCTGCGCAAAATCTTGAATTCCTCTTGCATATTTTTGCCGATATACTATAATAAACTCAACTCAGGTTTGAGAAACCTGAAATACGACCGATTTGCCGAGGTGCCGAAATGAAAACGCTTTATTTGGTGGCACGGAACCACATGGATCCCTCTTGGCTTCGTTGTTTCACCGACCACTACGTACATCCCGCGACGGGAGAAATCGTCCGTCCCTACTCCGACATTGAAGAATTGGAAATCCTGGAATATATGGATTTTGCCGAGCGCTACGGTGTCCGCTACCATATCGAACAGTCATTCGTCGTCAAGGAATTCCTAAAACGCAATCCCGACCAAAAAGAGCGTTTTGCCGCGCTCGTGCGCAAAGGACTTTTGGAACTGGCCGGCGGCGGTGAGACCGTCATCGACTGCAACATGACCCGCGGCGAGTCCTGGGCACGCAACCATTTATACAGCCGTGAGTACTACGCGCGCGAATTCGGCCACAGCCCGCGCTATGCGATTACGCCCGACATTTTCGGGCTTCCCTCGCAGCTGCCACAGTTCTTCCGCTCCATCGGTTACGACGCATTGATTCTGTTCGATCGCGTCATGTTGAAAAATAAACCCTTCTGGCAAGGGTTGGACGGTACGAAAATCGTGCTGGACAACCGCTTCCTCGATCCGCCCCAGCCGACGCCCCGCTCTGCCGACTGCGTCAAGCTGCGTGCCTGCAACGTCTGCCATGGTGAGGGCTGCCCCGTATGTAACGGGACCGGTATCGACCCGACCTACGATATGACGCGCCCCGACAAGACGCTGGACCACGAGAGTTACTACGGCAACGTTTCCGCAGACGAACTGCTGGACAACCTATTGAAAGTGGATAAGGACTCTTACCACGTCATCATCACCTCCGAGGAAACGCGCGTGGGCGATTTCCTGTACGGACCGCTGGTTGAAGCCGCAAAACGCCACAACGTGGAAGTGAAATTCCTGAGTTTTGAGGACAACCACGACGTTTGGTGCCGGGGCCTGGTGGACCGCCTGCGCGCCGGTGACACGCCCGACGAAGAAACCGACTTCCGCCCGGAAGGCAACCCCTGCGCTTCCGGCTGCTTCTCCTCCCGTATCTACATGAAAAAGGCAAACGGCGAACTGGAAAGCGCGCTTCTTTCTGCCGAACGGCTGGCCGTCATGGCAAAACTGCTGGGCGGTTGGGATGAAACCGCCGTACCCCGCCGCGACTACCCGCAGCAAAAAATCGAGGCACTGTGGAACAAGATGTCGTTCATTCAGTTCCACGATTGCGTGCCCGGCGAACACTGCGACGCCTCCTACAACGAGCTGCGCCGCGTCATTCGTGAAGTGCGCTGGGGCGTGCATCAAATTGCACGGGACGCACAGCGCGAGGCCATGCGCTGCATCGATACTGCCCTTCCCGCCTCGCTGTCTGCGACGGACGGTTGGAAAGCGACCGTCGTTTTCAATGCCGATATGCACGATATGATTCTGCCGTCGTTGGCCATCCAGGTACCCGCCGGGACCGCTGCGGTTGAGCTTGCAGATGCCAACGGCAACCCCGTGCACGCCTACGATTTTAAGGTCACCGCCGAACGTGTCGGTGCGGGACTGATCTGCACGGCTGAAGCACCCGTCCCCGCCATGGGCTGGCGCGTCCTGTTCTGGCGTCCTGCCGAAGCTGCCGCATTGAGCACTACCATACTCGGCCGCGGTGAGGGCGTCATCGAAAACGAATTCTTCCGCATCACGGTGAAAGACGCGCACGTCACCTCCATTTACGATAAAAATAACAAACACACCGCCTTCGGCGAGGACGCCGGATGCATTGCGGTCGGCTACGACGACGGCAGTCCGTGGGGACGCAATTCGCTCGAGGCCGATCACCGTAAACTCCGTGCAACCGAGGCCAAAATAGAAACGTGCGACGGCTGCAGCCGCATCATTCTCTCGGGCGGTTACGCCGACCCTGCCAAACATATAAACAGCCTGTCCTTCGTACAGACGCTGACGCTGCGTGCGGGCGAACCGATGGTTCGTTTTGCCGTCGCACTGGATTTTGACGGCAACACCACGCGTGTGCACGCCGACTTCCCGTTTGCCGACAAGGTGGGCGACACCCTGTATTGCGAGGTGCCCTTCGGCACGATGGCACGCGGTCCCGTTCCGCACGATTTCGTCCTGTGGCTGACGGACGAATGGCCGTCCCTCGGCTTTGCCGGTGTGCATACCGACGCCGTGAAGGGCGGATACAACCTGGCGGTATTGAAGAACGGTCTGCCCGGCGTCAAACTGCTGGATAATGAAATGCAAATGAGTATTTTCCGTTCCTTCGCCCCGGACGGCCCCACTTATGCCGGCACCTGCGACTGCGGTCATCACGAATGTGAGTACGCGCTCGTCTCGTTCAAGGGCGCCTTTGCCGACGGCAACACCGCCGCTCTCGCCGAATCCTACTGTGTACCTACGTGGAACCAGCCGGTGGAAAACGGGGTCGGTGTGCGCATCTCCGGCAATCCGACCGGAGACACGTACGCGGGCGACCGCGTCCTGCCGCAGCTCTTCTCTGCCGTCCCAGACAATCTGATCCTATCGGCCATGAAAGCGGCACAGGACGGCAAGGGTATCGTCCTGCGCTTCTATGAAAGTGCCGGAAAGACGGCCCGTCTGAAGCTGCCGGCCGGCATGAAGCTGCTGCCCTGCGACACGCTGGAGGTACCGAAGACAGGCGCCCGCAAGGTCGGTGTTTACACCTTCCGTCCCTTCGAGATTGCGACGTTCCGACTGTTCTTATAACCCAATCATAAAAGACCGAACTGCAAAAAACAGTTCGGTCTTTTTCGTACACGGGTTTATTTCGTTGCCCCGTGTTTTATGCCGGTGCCGCCCACGCCCGTGCGGCCTTATCGCACAATGCCTCGATATACGCCCGTCTTTGCAGTTTGTCCAGCCATTCGGACGGAATACCGTTCGGGCCGCCTATACCGTACAATGCGCCGGCAAGGCCGCCGGCAACGGCCGCCACCGTATCGGAGTCGTCCCCGAGATTCACGGCCTTGAGGACACATTCCCGATAGGAATCCGTCGTGAGTACGCACCACAGGGCCGCTTCCAACGTATCCACTACGTACCCCGTTGATTTGATCTCATCCCGCGTCATCGCCTCCAATTTGCGGCCGTCGACACGGTCAAAGAACGTATACTCGACACTCCCGGCCTCGTTCCACTTGCGATGCTGACCCAGCCCCACGGTGATCGTCCCCTTCGCCGGTTTTTCCAGCAGCAGCGAGAGCGCCGTTGCATACAATTCACAGGCTATCAGGGACCGCGCATGCGCGTGCGTCATGGCTGAGCCGCCCCCGACAATCCCCCACAGTTTATTGAACGCGCGCGTCCCATACTTTGCCGCCGCGTACAATACGAACGGGATGATGCGCATTAAGGACCCATTGCCGTTCGACCTTTCGCCGTTCAGGCCGCAATGGTCGATATCCAAATGCCCCGCAAAGTAATTCTCGATGGCAAAACTGCAGGTCGTGCCGACGTCGAACGTTTCCCCCGTCGGTGTGAAGGCATTTTCGTAATACCATTTGCCGAAGTTACGCATAATCTCGTCATAGTCGAGGTCACCGTTTGCCAGGCTGTCCAGCGCGCAAAGCGTCATGGACGTATCGTCGGACCACGAACCGGCCGGCACCGGATAGGTGCCGAACCCGCGCATATCCGTGACAGGATTCTGATCCAATTCTTCTCTCGACACAAATTCAACCGGCACGCCGAGCGCGTCACCGACGGCGTGCCCGAGAATACACGCCTTGATTTTTTCTGCTGTCACTACGTCAGTCATAATTACGTCCTTCTTTCTTTGTTTTGGGGCTCTCCGCCCGACAGGCATAGTATAGCACGTCCGTAGGAAAAAACGGTCGCATGACAGGCGACGTTTGGCCGCGTTTACGAACGTGGCCAAAAATGAAGCATTTGCTGCGTAAATATGAAGCGGCAGCGTTGCTGCCATGAAGCACTCGCTGCGCTCGTATGAAGCATGCCTAACGGCACACGGCGAGGTAAAAAAGTATGCTTCATTTGCGTCATCGACGCACGCCCTGACCCAGCGGGATGACCTGCTGATACAGCGCGGTCTTTTGCGCATTGACGTTTTCATCCAAATGATAGTGCCCGAAATACCAATGCTGATAAGTCACGTTTTCCTCGATTTTGCAAAGCAGGTCGTTTTCGGCCTTTTTCTCTTTGCGTTCCTCCGGGGCCGACAGGTAATGCAAACAATACGCGTCGCAGGAATGCGTAATGATATAGTCCACGACGTAGTTGACAGCCGTGAGGTTTTTGCGCGCCTCGGCAAAATCCGCCGCGGTCGGCAATTCCTCCCGCCACCACGACACGCCGGGCTTGCGGTAGGCCTTATCGTGGCTGACCGCCCCGCCCATGGTAAAAATGGTTTTGCCGTCCATCGTGTAGACCTGTCCCCGCATCAGGTGGATGATATCCGGGCGAATGAATTGGACTTTTCCGCCGTTCCACTCGCTCACGGGGTATTCCTGGAGCTTATCGTAGTTTTCGTGATTGCCGTCGACGAACAGTGTGGTGAACGGCAGCTTGGAAAAGCAATCCAGCGTTGCCGCCGTCAGGTCGCCCCACACGCCGCCGAAATCGCCGCAGATAATGACGTAATCCTGCTTGGTCAGCTTCGGCCGCTGCAGGGCAAAGAAAAAGAGTTTATCAAAGTCAATGAGTCCATGGGTATCCCCGGTTACGTAAATCACGCGTTGTCCCTCCTAACAGGCCAAGTATCTTCACGATTTCTATACCCGCCGGCGTGCCGAAACACTTTTTACGATGCATGTACCGGTGCCGAAGCAATGCGGATGGTAATGTCAAGAATTTTTCGCAA
>DCGU01000041.1:2579-52079 GCA_002315325.1 Clostridiales bacterium UBA1770 | reverse complement strand
AGGATGCAGCGGAGATGATCTGATCGTCAGCGGTCAGGGTGTTCTCGTTTACGGAGAATACGATGGTCTTGGTCTCTTTGTCAGCGGGAGCGGAGATAACAACTTTCTTAGCGCCTGCCTTGATGTGAGCCATGGACTTTTCCTTCGTGCAGTAGAAACCGGTGCACTCCAGAACAACGTCAACCTTCAGCTTCTTCCAGGGGCAGTTAACGGCGTCCTTCTCAGCGTAGATCTTGATTTCCTTACCGTCAACGGTAATGGAACCGGGGGTCAGAACTTTCTTGCCGTCCTCGGACATAACAGCTTCTGCAGACTCAACAGTGTGCAGACCCTCGCCGATCTTGCCGCAGTAACCGCCCTGAGCGGTATCATACTTCAGCAGGTTAGCGAGCATTGCGGGGCTGGTCAGGTCGTTGATAGCAACGATCTGGTAACCCTTTGCACCGAACATCTGACGGAAAGCCAGACGGCCGATACGACCGAAACCATTGATGGCAACTCTTACATTGGACATGGGATTTTCCTCCATTTTATATAAATAAATTTTTGTCGAAATGACGCGTAAAGGCACAAAACCACCTTTACCGAGTACTATTTTATCTCATTTTCGACAAATATACAAGTGAAAATTGCAAATCTCTATAAATTTTGTCCCATTGTTCATTTGTGCCAATATATTGACGCCCGTTTTGGTGATTATGACGGGACTGTTTTCGGTTTTTCTTGACAGGTTCCCCTCCTTTAATGTATAATAATAAACTGTAAAATTAGTGCTATCAATAAAAGGAGTTATTCTATGGCAAACGAAAATAACAAAAACGTCCAAAAGATGGTGGATGCCATTACCCCGATGGAAGAAGACTTCGGGCAGTGGTACACCGACGTTGTCAAAAAGGCAGAACTCGTCGACTATTCCGGCGTCAAGGGCTGTATGGTCATTCGCCCCTACGGCTACGCCATTTGGGAAAATATTCAAAAGGACCTCGACGCCCGCTTCAAAGCACTGGGCCACGAGAACGTCTATATGCCCATGTTCATCCCGGAGAGCCTGCTCCAGCGTGAAAAGGATCACGTTGCCGGCTTTGCCCCCGAGTGCGCCTGGGTTACCATCGGCGGCGAGAACCAGCTGACCGAGCGTTTGTGCGTGCGCCCCACGTCCGAAACGCTGTTCTGCGAACATTATAAGAGCATTATTCATTCTTACCGCGACCTGCCCAAACTGTATAACCAGTGGTGTAACGTCGTTCGTTGGGAAAAGACCACCCGCCCGTTCCTCCGCACGTCGGAGTTCCTGTGGCAGGAAGGCCATACCATGCACGAAACCGAGGACGAGGCCCGTGCCGAGACCCAGCAGATGCTGCAGGTGTATAAGGAATTCTACGCCGAGGCACTCGCTATCCCTGCCGTGACCGGCCGTAAGACCGAAAAGGAAAAGTTCGCCGGTGCCGAGGAAACCTACACCATCGAGCCCATGATGCATAACGGCGTCGCACTCCAGGGCGGTACCTCCCACTATTTCGGCGACGGCTTTACCCGTGCCTTCGACATTACCTTCACCGACCGTGAAAATAAGGTTAGATATCCGTTCCAGACGTCCTGGGGCGTATCTACTCGTTCCATCGGCGCCATCATTATGACGCACGGCGACGATAACGGCCTGATTCTGCCGCCCCGCGTGGCACCCATTCAGGTGGTCATCATCCCGATTGCCCAGCATAAGGAAGGCGTTTTAGAAAAGGCTGCCGAGGTTAAGGCGCAGCTCGCTAAGAAGTTCCGCGTTTCCCTGGACGACAGCGATAACAGCACCGGTTGGAAGTTCAGCCAGTACGAAATGAAGGGCGTGCCGCTCCGTTTGGAACTCGGCCCGCGCGATATCGAGGCAGGCAACTGCGTGCTCGTCAGCCGCGTTTCCCGCAATAAGACCGTCGTTTCCCTGGATAACCTTGTCGAAGAGGTCGAAAAGGCACTCAACGCCGTTCACGACGAACTGTACGCCCGTGCCGAAGAGAACCTGAAGAATAAGACCTTCGAAGCGCGTACGATGGAAGAATTTTTGGACATTGCCGAAAATCACCCCGGCTTCATTAAGGCTATGTGGTGCGGCGACGTTGAATGCGAAGATAAACTCAAGGAAGTCACCGGCGGCGTCAAATCCCGCTGCATCCCGTTCCACGAGGACGTTTTGTCCGACACCTGCGTCTGCTGCGGCAAAAAAGCTAAGCATATGGTAGTCTGGGGAAGACAGTATTGAGCAATCGCTCAATACTGTCTGCAAGATTGATGCGTAAGCATCAAGATTGGGAAGACATATTTGAACTTTTAAAAGCCTCCTCCGTGTGGGGGAGGGGGACCACCGCAGGTGGTGGAAGGAGTCCATCATACCAACCCGTCTCATCCCAACCTGCGAGGAATGACCTGCACCTTTCGTAGGCCGCCTTGTGCAGAAGTGTATACGNNCTGCGGGCTAATGAAGAAATGAAGATGCTTCGCTAATGAAGAAATGAAAATGGGAGCATTGGAGAAACGAGGCGACTTTGCTTCATGCGAGCGCAGCGAGTGCTTCATGGCGGCTTTGCCGCTGCTTCATATTTGCGAAGCAAATGCTTCATTGAGCCGTCGAACCGACCGAAGTTTTTTCGTCGCAACGAAAAAACGAGAAAAAGAGGTCGTGATCTGCCATAGGCAGAGCATAGGGATTGCGAAGCAAGACCTGGGGAGACCTGAACTTAAAAAGGCTCCCTTGTGTAAAGGGAGCTCCCGACGCAGTCAGGTGAGTGGATTTAGCCTGCAAGCAGGCACGTGTTCGCTCCGCTCTCTACGTGGTCGTTCTCCCGTCTCCAAGGCTCCCTCCGGGAGGGAGCTGGATTCGCGCAGCGAAGACTGAAGGAGCCCGCGCTGGTAATCTGATACTCCAAGCCTCCTCCTAGGGGGAGGGGGACCGGCTACGCCGGTGGAAGGAGTTCCCCATACAAATCCATCTCATCCCAACCTGCGAGAGAACGCCCCAACCATGGCTCCCTCCGGGAGGGAGCTCCGGACGTAGTCCGGTGAAGGAGCCCTGCGACAGAATGAATCTCAGCGAGTGATATGTAGCGCAACTGTTTACCCCCCACTTCTTCGCTCTTCTTCATCGTCCCCTTATGCTCCCATTGGATCATACCCATCATATCTCCCCAAGAATCGAGGTGACACCCGCATGCGAATTCTGTCTTGGCTGTGGCGCAAAATCCAGGGCCTGGACCCCATTCTGTTTGCCTGCACCTCGTTTCTTTCTATCTTCAGTATCGTCATCGTATACGGTGCTGTCGATAACTTCGGCAAGAGCAAACTCGTCATGCAGGTCGCCATGGCATTGGCCGGCGCTGTTGCCACGGTGTTCGTCGCCAATATCAACTACCGTTGGCTTGTCAAAAAGGCCTGGCTCATCATGTTGCTGTTCTCCGTTGGGATATTGGCCGTGACGCTGCTCTTCGGTTCCAGCGGTGCCACGCGTGACACTTCCAATAAAAGCTGGCTGACCATTCCCGGTATCGGCATTGCCATCCAACCTTCCGAGTTCGTCAAGATTACCTTTATTTGCACCTTCGCCTATCACCTGTTCCGCGTGCGCAAATCCATTAATAACCCCCTGACGCTGCTGGGTCTTGCCGTCCATGCAGGCGCCGTTGTCGGATTGATTTTGCTTTCAGGTGACCTCGGCGTTGCCATGGTGTATATCGGTTTCGTACTGCTGATGCTGTTTGCCGCCGGTATGAGCGTCTGGTATGACGTCGGCCTTGCCACGGCACTGACAGCCGTTTTTCCGTACCTGTATAATAACTTCTTTTCCGACTATCAAATCAAACGTATTTACTACGGTTTCCACCCTGAGGAAGACCCGCTCGATTGGGGCTGGCAGGCATTGTTCAGCCGCGAGACAATCGCGCACGGGGAGTTCTTTGGCAGGGGAATCTTCGGCGGATCCTACTACGAGACTTTGGCCGCGTCGCATACCGACTTTATCTTTGCCACCGTGTGTGAAAAGACCGGTTTTGTCGGCGGATTGCTTGTCATCTTGGCACTGTGCGGCATCGTGCTGCGTTCGCTCGCGATTGCGCGTGATGCGGGCGGTGAATACGGTTCACTGATTGCCGTCGGCGTAGCGGCGGTCATTATCGTCCAAACGGCGGAGAACGTAGCCATGACGCTCGCGCTCGTACCCGTCGTAGGCATTACGTTGCCTTTTGTTTCCTGCGGCGGTTCATCCATGCTGGCAACCTACCTTTTGGTCGGTTTGGTGCACTCCGTTGCCAATACGCAAAAGCGCCTTGAAGCGTAAATCAACCGCGCACGTACTGCCTTTAATCTTTTCCTTTGAATGCAAATTGATTTCATATATTAAAACTGTTAAACGTATGAAAGGAACATTGAAATGACTGTCGAAGAGTATATCAAACAAATGAACGGTGATATCGACGTCGGCGAAAGAACCTGCGACACAGTAAAATGCGGCGACGTCACCCGTGAATGCAATAAGGTTGCCGTAACCATGATGGGCACGGCCGAAACGATTACCAAGGCACGGGAATGGGGCGCAGATTTGCTCATCGTGCACGAGCCCGTTACCTATGACCACATGGACGGCCATGAGCACGACGACGATCCCGTCATTTCACTCAAACGGAAACTCATGGAAGACTCCGGTATGGTCATTTACCGCTACCACGATCATGCGCATGCCGGCTGCCGTGAACTCGACCTGATTACCCAGGGTGAATGCACCGCATTGGGCCTGAAGGGTAAAATTGAAAAAACGCAATTCGGCGCTTCGTATATTTTGACGCTGGATAAACCCATGACGCCCCGAAAGATTTGGGAACGCACCCGCGACTGGACTTGGCTGCATCACGTTCGTGCCGTCGGCAGCATTGATAAACCCGTGACGCGTATTGCCGCCTGCTTCGGTACGCCGGGCGGATTGCGTGAACTGTTGGCACGCGAGGACGTTGAACTGATGATGACCGGTGAAATATGCGAATGGGCGCTGGCAGAGTACGTTCGCGATGCCGCGTATTTCGGCAAAAATAAGAGCCTGCTCGTCATGACGCACGTCGGCTCCGAACGCGGCGGTATGGTCCTGCTGCAGGAACGCCTTTCCGTCATGTTCCCCGAAGTGATTACCAAATACTTCGAATGCGACGAGGTTTACCTCTACGACCCCAACGACATACGACATATATAATTTATAGAAGGAAAAACGTGCGACATCGACTTATGAAAAGCCGATGTCGCATATTTTTTGCGCTTGTTTGCAAGCACAAAAAATGGGGCGAAGATCCATTTTTGCAGCAATGAACATAAAAAGCCGCCCTCTTGAGGGAGGGGGACCAACGAAGTTGGTGGAAGGAGTCCATCATACAAACACGCCTCATTTAGACCTGCGAGACGTGGCACGCACCCACCGTAGGCCCCATCCGGGAGGGGGCTGTCTGCCGAGTTCGGCAGACTGGAGGAGCCTGCGCTGGTAATCTGAACTTAAAAAGCCTGCCTCGTGTAGAGGAAGGGGGACCGCTTTAGCGGTGGAAGGATTGTTCTCCTCCGTGTGCCGCAGCACGCTTCATGAACGAAGTTCGCTTCATTCCTTCATGCACGTAGTGCGCTTCATTTGGCGCACATCGTGCACCACTGGGGGGGACCACCGCAGGTGGTGGAAGGAGTCCATCCTTGGATAAACGTAACTTCAACCGCCGAGATTCCGGCGGGAGCTAAACCCCCGCCCTACGTGTTCACACGTCGCTCTCTCATCCCCTCCCACCACCGCCTCCTCCTCGCTGCCCATTTTCCTTCTATATTCATATAAAAACGCCCCTTGTTCACAATTCCGCAACATTTAACTTACAATTTCTTTACATTTGGGCAATTGCAATTTGCCCCTACCTATGGTATAATTGTCCCAACACTGAAAATAGGGTCAATGTCGGACAGAGAATTCGGGCGAAAATGATGATTTTTATCATTATTTCGTCGAAACGTTCGGGATCGGGTGATTCCGCTGCCGTACCGTATGCGTTGACAAACGCCGTTTGCTTTTCATAAAGCACACAGCGTGCGCCGATGCAGCCGTTATTGCAACGAAATGATTCGTTTCGGTTCGTTTCCGTTTTACGGTAATCCGCACGGACTCCAAACGTTCTTACGTGCTTTTGAACGGGCGGGGAAAGGAAAGAAAATCGTGCCGCGTAAAAAGTTCCCACCGGGGTTTGCTGAAGATTACGGATTGCGAAGCGCATCGACAATCCGCCCGTCTCTTCAAAACACGGTGAGTTGTGCCGACAACCGACGCCGGTGCGTACCTCCCTCAAGGTGCGTATCGCCTGAAATACGGCCCGCTGTCTTTCTTCAGGAGGAAAAACAAACGGTCTCCGCAGTGCAGGTCAACGGCAACGAAGTCGACAAACTTTCGGGGATGCGGCTTCCGGCTCGTTTTGGGCGACATATGGGTCCAAAAAATGCCCCCAAAAGCGCCGAACCATCCGCTGTACCGCAAGGTACAACCGATACCGGCCCGAAGCGAAGGTGTCAAAACCACAAAGCACGCAAAAAATTTTAATTTGGAGGCAAAAAATGCTTACTAAATCTACGAAGAGCATTCTCCGCGCACTGGCACTGATCCTGGCTGTCCTCATGACGGCTTCCGTGTGCCTGGTAGGATGCACTGACAAGAACGCGCAGACCGCTGCAGACGAAGCTAAGGCTGCTGCAGACGCTGCGAAGGCTCTTGCACAGGAAGCTAAGGACGCTGCTACGTCCGCCGTTTCCGAAAAGACCCTGAACGACGAACTGGCCAAGGCTGTTGACCAGGCAAAGGCTCAGGCTACCGCTGACATCGCAAATGCACTTGCTGACTATGCGAAGAAGGCTGACCTGGACGCTCTGTCCGCTACCGCTATCAACGCTCTCTCTGCCGAACTGGCAAAGAAGGTTAATGCCGGCGACGTTTACACCAAGGCTGAAATCGACTCTAAGCTGGCTGCTCTCGGCGGCACCACCGCTACCGGTGACGCTTCCGAAGCTATTGCAAAGGCTCTGGCTGATGCAAAGGCTTACACCGATGCCGCTATCGCAAAGGCCGGCACCGCTGCTGCTACCGGCGAACTGTCCGAAGCTGCTATCGCTGAAATCATCAAGGCTGCTTTCGAAGATTACGACAAAGTAACCGCTGACCTGGTTTTGGCTTCCGGTAAGATTTATATGGACGTATACAAGATTTACGCCCTGTCTTACACCGCTGAAGACTTCAAGACTCTGTACGCTTACATCGATGAATACATCGGCTTGGCTCTTGACAAGGACGAGGAATTCACCGGTGCTATCCAGCAGCAGTTGAAGTTCGACCTTTATTCCGCTATTCCTACGGTTTTGTCTCTGCTGCGTATGTCCAGCTCCGAAAAGCTGGCTAAGGTTGTAGCTGCCTTCGACGCTGCTGCTTCCGTTGTTTCCATCGACGAAAAGGTTTTGGAAATCGCTGAGGCTATCCTGGCTATCGGTACCGAGAAGGAAATGACCGGTATCCCCGCTGCCCTCGTTGTAACGGGTTCCGACTACAAGATTGCTGATGCATATCCTGTTATTCGCACGCTGGATCAGTTTAATAACGAAAAGGCTCAGCTGCAGGGTAAGTTCTTTGATGCAACTGCTACCTACAACAAGGGCGACCTGATCTACGTTACCTGCACGGATGGTTACTCCATTCTGACCGTAACTGCTGATGACTCTAAGGGCGCTACGTACACCGACTATACCGTTCCGGCTACTGCTTACGTTGTAACCGTTAACGATTACGCTAAGTACGAAACTGTTCTGAAACTGGTTGACGCATTCGTTGCTAAATTCGGTTACGTAACCGGCACGAACGTTGCCGTTGATATTAAGGGTGCAAAGGCTGATACCGTTGAAACCGTTATCGTTGCTCACTTTACCGAGAACGCATTCACCGTTGTTTCCGGTACTGACTCCACCAACGTTACCGCTGATTTCCCTGTATTCGGTTTCGATTATGTTGCTCCTACCGCAAACAGCGAATCCGGTATCTATACCCTGATTAAGAAACTGACCAATTACATCCCCAATGATGATGAGGATGAAACGGTTTCTTACTACAATAAGACAGTTCGTCTTGGCTACCTGAACAGACTGATGGCTAACATCGGTATCACCGCTGAACTCGGTTTCTACTATCTTGATAAAGAGACCGACGACAAGTTCGGTGCATACGTTAACGATTATTTCAAGACCGCTTCTAAGGCATATGACTTCGCTGCTCACAAGCTGGATGAAGCTGTTGAAGCTGCTGCTCTGGCTCTGGCAACCTACACCGATGCTTACAAGACGTACTCTGTCGACGCTCTGTTCGGCAAAATGACGCCTTCCGACGCAAAGGAAGCTTACGAGGATCTCGTTGATGCTCTCGATGCTGCTATTAAGACGTACGAACTGTTCAACCTCGGTGCAAACAAGAACATCGTTGCTGAAAAGACCGTTCTGATCCAGGCTCAGGCTTACCTGAAGGCTTATGACCTGACCGCTGCTGCTAACGAAAGAGAAGCTAAGTACGAAAGACTGTACCGCGAAGCTGTTGCTGAATTCGTTAACGAAGGTTTGAACCTGTACGTTTCCAACACCAGCGTTTATAAGAGACAGACGCAGGAATTCAAGAACGCTGCATTTGACATTGTTTACGATTACTATCTGAACAAGGTTGCTATCGTTCCTTACTCTGTTGCCGGCGCTCTGATTAAGGCTGTTAAGATTGAAGGCAATTCCGATCCTTCCTTCGAAGATCAGCTGAAGAAGTACATGACCGATAAGTACTACACGCCTTTGAAGGCTGACATTGACGAAGCTTACGCTCAGTACTCCGAATGGCTGTACATCCAGGAAGATACCCTGGCTATTGTAAAAGCTTACTATGAAGCATACATGGCAAAGGATGCAACCGCAACCGATTCCAACGTTAAGTCTTACTCCTCCGGTACCGACGTTCTGTACTACTCCATTGGCGCAGTTCTGTTCGGCACGGATACTGACGGTAAGATCAACGGTAAGGATTATGCAAACGTTGACGATATCGGTTTGTTTGCTAAAATTTATGCCGCTCTGAAGGCTGAAATCATCGAAGCTCAGAAGACTGAGCCCGCTGTTGGCACTTACAAGAAGGCTTGCGACGCTATCAAGGCTAAGGCTGCCGCTGCTATTACCAAGGTTGCTGAAACCTACCTGGAAGTTTGCGACGCTAAGTTCAAGATTGTTGACGCTGCTAAGATGGCTGTTGTAGATGAATTCGTTGCTTCTACGACTGAACTCATTGCCAAGACCATCGGCACCACCGTTGATGCTAAGGGTCTGCAGACCTCCATTGACGCTCTGAAGGCTACTTTGGAAGCTGTTAAGGCTACGCCCGCTGACCTGAAGGTTATGGGTCTGATTGGTTCCACCTACGGTGAATTCGCCGTTGTGACCAACGCTAACCTGGCTGTATATCCCAACCGTTACGAAGCTAAACTCGTTGAACTGAAGGCTAGTCTGATCAGCATGCTGTACCAGGCTTGGTTCACCAACGAAAAGGACGTTGCTGCTGAGAATATGTCCGCTTGCTACAGAGGCGACAAAGTTGTTCTGTATCCCGCAATTAAGGCTTCCACGAACAACATCGTTTGCCTGAATGACCTGTACGTTCTGTTCAACACGAACTACAAGACGCTGTCCGCTATGGAATTCATTATTCCTGTAACGATGACCAATATCGCATCTCTGTCTGATTTGCAGGCCGCTGTTAAGGCTGAAATGTGGACGCTGGTTTCCAACACCAACTACCTCATGATGTCCTATGCACAGAACCGCGCTGATTACGACCAGACCATTCTGGATGCTAAGAAGCTGATCAACGCTATCGAGACGATCAACACCAAGGACGAAGATCTGAAGGGCTTCTACGTTGCCGGCTCTAAGTTCGACAATGCTCTGACCGTTCTGAAGAACGTTGTTGCTAACGCTCAGTATGCTCTCGGTTCTTACGCCGTTGATGCAACCACCACCGCCGGCTACATTGCATTCGTCAGCCCGACGGATAAAGCTGCTCTGAACGTTGCTATTGGCTTCACCTTCGATATGACAGCCGGTTATAAGGATGGCAAGTACACTGCTGCCGATTACTACGATGCAACCCTGTACGCTAAGTACTGCATTGCAAACGCTGAAATCGAAATGGCTAAGCTTTGGAAGTCCGCTAACCCGCTGCTGAGCGAAGAACTTGATCCTGATGAAGCTAAGCTTGCCGAAGAAAAGTATGTGGATATTGTTGATGCTGTTCTTGGCGAACTTGGTATCAAGGATACAGATCCTGCATATAAGAATCTGATTAAATATCTCAAAATGACCGGTAAGGTTTGATTTAGCTTATATTAATTAAACTAAATTAACAACTTGCCCCCGGGCTTCGGCCCGGGGGCATTTTGTTATTTCCTGCGTCAGAACGCAGAAAATAACAGGCGGGATGCTTGCAAAGCAAGCAGCCGCGGGATTGCGCCAGCAAACCCGGGAGGTACGTTCTCTATCCGTGGCCCTGAATTTTCAAAGCCTCCTCCGTGTGGGGGAGGGGGACCAACGAAGTTGGTGGAAGGAGTTCATCAAACAAATACGCATTATTTCAACCCGCGAGAGAACGCTCCAACCACGCCTGCCTTGTGTAAATGGAAGTAGTCCGCAAGCGGACACGTGTTCGCTACGCTCTCTACGTTGTCGTTTTCTCCTCCGTGTGCCGCAGCACGCTTCATTTGACACACCGTGCTCTTCTGGAAAAGGGGTACGTAATGAACGTAGCAAATATGGTAGCGTTTGCACATATTATGAATCTATCGGCATAAACTGTGCGATAGTTTTTTTACTGATTATGTCGGTTTATTTGTCGGTATAAACGTCGGTATAAATCAAACGGAGAAAAATGATTTGCGATTCACCTGCACCTGCGTTTGAAAAAAGACCGTAAGAGGGGGCAAAACCCGGGGGAGAAATAATCAAAAAAACGGATAGATCTTTTCTCTGATTTGATAACGTGTTGTCAAAATAACGTATTCAGTTATCAAACTCTGATTATAGTTATCAAACTGTTGAAAATAGAAAGTTTTTGCGATATAAAGAAATGGGCGAAACCGGTAACGACGGAGAGCGGTTTATAGATAACAAACGCGTAACTGGATCTATTTCGGATATGCTTGATGACGCCGTTGAGTTTGTTCGAAAAAACAGCCGAACTAAAACAATCATTGACGATAGCGGAAAAAGAATAGATAAGCCGGAATATCCCATGAAGGCGGTACGGGAAGCGATTTTAAACGCCCTTGTTCACCGTGATTACAGTATCCATACCGAAAATACTCCTATCCGTATTGAAATGTATCGTGATCGTATGGAAGTAACGAACAGCGGTGGCCTATATGGAAGAATTAACGTTGATTCGTTGGGAAAGACGCATCCCGAAACAAGAAATGCCGTTCTTGCCAATATTTTGGAGTTAATGAAAATCACAGAAAACCGATATTCCGGCATCCCGACAATGAGAAAAGAGTGTGCCGATTCCGGCATTCCTTCCCCGGAATTTTCCGTTATTCACGGAGAGTTCAAGGTGGTATTAAGGAACGGGTACTACTCTGCAGCATCAAAATCGGATACGGATATTATTTCGTTTTGTTCCACACCGAGATCGCGAGCCGAATTGATTGCTTTTACCGGGAAATCAAGAACATACACGATGATAAAAATAATTGCACCACTTGTGAATGCAGGTAAGTTAAGATTAACATTTCCGGATAAGCCAAAGAGCTCAAAACAGAGATATATTAAATCCTAATCTTCACACGTTTATAATAAAAGCATCTATGTGGTCCACCATAGGTGGAGTATGGGGATTGCCTCGTAGAGAGCGTAGCGAACACGTGCGCACTTGTGCGCTGGGAGCTGAAGACTGAAGGATTGTACGTCTCTCCTAGCCTCCCTCGGGGAGGGAGCTGGATTTGCGTCAGCAAAGACTGAAGGAGTTCTCCTCGTAGGCCGCCTTGTGTAAAGGGGGCTGGCACGCGAAGCGTGACTGAGGGATTGTACCCCCGATTGCTTTTTGTAAATCTCATTTCAACCACCGCATAATCACATGTGCTAACCGTAGGGCGGGTTGCTTGTCGCCCGCCGGTGGAAGGAGTTCTCCTCGTAGGCTCCCTTGTGTAGAAGTGTATACGGTTCGAGCCTGCAAGCAGGCACGTATTCGCTTGACGGCTAAACACCGTCACGGCTTCGCCGCCGCTCTTTACGAGGGTAGTCTGCAAGCAGACGTATGTTCGCTGCGCTCTCTATGCGAGCTGTCAGCCGAATTCGGCTGACTGAGGGATTGTATCCGTAGCTCTGAACCTTCAAAGCCGTCTCCTTGGGGAAGGGGGACCGCTTTAGCGGTGGAAGGAGTCCATTCTTATATTAAATCTCATTTCAACCATCATACATTCACACACGCCAATCGTTTTAAACAATTCAAAACCTGCTGCATTCGTTATTCGAACGCGGCAGGTTTTTTCCTTAACGTTTTCGCAGAAAACATTTCATATGCATAGCACATTTCACTATGTAGGGGTATTTTTCCCGTTCTCCAAGCCTCCATCGGGGAGGGAGGTGGCTGCCGTAGGCAGACGGAAGGAGTTCCCCCGTAGCCTGCCTTGTGTAAATGGAAGTAGTCCGCAAGCGGACACGTGTTCGCTGCGCTCTCTACGTGGGGGACCGCTTCAGCGGTGGAATGGATTTAGCCTGCAAGCAGGCACGTGTTCGCTCCGCTCTCTACGTGGTCGTCTCCCGTCTCCAAGGCTCCCTCGGGGAGGGAGCTGGATTTGCGTCAGCAAAGACTGAAGGAGTTCCCCTTATTTATTAAATATTCTAAACCGACCCTATACGTTCCTGTATATGGTCGGTTTTTTCCTCAACGTTCCCGCAGGGAACACATCACTGCCGCTGCGCGGCAACATCATTGTGCAAAGGCACAACATCACTTGCCCGTAGGGCAAACATCATTTAAGCGAAATATTCTCTGTGCTTGGAATATTTCACTTGAATATCTTCCTCATCTATAGTATAATATAATAGAATATATATACCATTTTTGCTATGCTGGTGAACTATATGCCAAACGATAAATCTACGAAAAACATCCTTTTGATATGCGGACGTACCGTCACTGTGCTCAATTTCCGCCGCGGGCTGATCTCCGCTTTGCGGCAGGACGGCTATAACGTCTCCGTCCTGTGCCTGAACGACGAACGTCGCGACGAGGTCGAATCTCTCGGCGTCACGTTCTATTGCCTGCAGGGCGATAACCGAAACACCAACCCCTTCACGGTCCTGTCCCTGCTGCGCAAATATACCAAACTGATCAAATCTCTTTCCCCGGATATCGTCTTCACCTTCCAGGCCACGCCCAATATGCTGGGCGGTATAGCAGCGCGGCGGGCGGGCGTCAAGAACGTCTACGCCATGGTGGAGGGTGCCGGTGACGTCTTCGTCAACACGGGGCTGAAATGGAAGCTCATCCGCACGGCCGTCTGCATGCTCTATCGTAATGCTTTCCGCCGCACAAAGAACGTCTTCTTCCTCAACCGTGACGACGAGGCCATGTTCACGGCAAAAAAACTCGTCAAACCCGCACAGTGTAAACGTGTCTGCGGCATCGGCGTCGTTGTGAACGACTACCCCGCACAGCCCGTGACCGATACGCATACCTTTTTGATGATTGCCCGCATGGTGGCAACCAAGGGCATCTTTGAATACTGCCGTGCCGCACGCATCGTACGTAAAGCGCACCCGGAAGCTCGCTTCCGCTACCTCGGCGAGGAATTCACCGTCAAGCAGACGGATATCCAAGAATTTATTGACGCAGGGGAGATCGAATATCTCGGCTACACCCGCGACGTCAGACCCTATTTGTATGAATCGTCCTGTATCGTGCTCCCCAGCTATTACCGCGAGGGATTGCCTATGACGATTATGGAGGCCCAATCCTGCGGTCGTCCCGTTATCACTACCGATAACGTCGGCTGCCGCGACACCGTGGAAAACGGCATCAACGGCTACCTCGTCCCCGTTCGTGACGCCGAGGCGCTCGCCGAGCGCTGCATCTACCTGCTGGAGCACCCGGACCTCTTCACCACGCTCGGCGCCAACGCCGCCCGCTTCGCCCGCAAGCACTTCGATGCGGATAAAATCAATAGAACAATTTTAGACGTAATTAAATCGGAAAAATAAAAGACACTTTGCAGAAGGGAACCGGCCAAATAAAAAGCACACAGAATGTACGTTGAAGTAGCCGGCCCCCAAAGGCAAAAAACGAACCTTAGATTGTTTGCTGAACGATAGTTCAAAAACATAAAAATATAAATCGTTTTTTGCCCGCGTCCTGCAAAACTTTAGCCAAATGGAAAATAGTGCAGAATGGACAAATAACCGAGCGTCGCCGTACCGACGTACGGCAGTCGAGTGTTTTTGTTCATAGTACAAAACTTTTAACAAAATGGAATTTTTGAACGACCGTTCAAAAATCATCCAAAAAAGAAAACGAAAATTCTTAGCTTGATAAATGATTAGAATGCAATAAACAATGTTGTGCTGATATAGAAAGTCAAATTGTTTTGTACGGTCTGTGCATTTTACAGAAGGGTAAAAAGGAGGAAGTATGACGACGGTATTGCATTTGCTTGCCAGTAATCGCTACTCCGGCGCCGAAAACGTGGTCTGCCAAATCATCCAAATGACCACTGCGCCGTCTGCCGACGCTCCCGCCCCCTGCCGGGCCGCCTACTGCAGCCCTGATGGCCAGATCTCACAGGCACTTGCCGAACGGGGGATTCGCTTTATCCCGCTGCAAAAACTTTCCGTTGCCGAGGTCAAACGCGCCATCCGCGAATATCAGCCGGATATCATCCACGCTCACGATATGCGCGCGAGCCTTATCGCCGCCCTTGCCTGCGGCAAAATCCCGCTTATTTCGCACGTACATAATAATAACCCATTTGCAGGGCGCCTGTCCCTCAAGGGCATCGCTTATGCCGTTGCGGCACGCAAAGCATCCCATATCTTTTGGGTGTCCGAATCCGCCTATAACGGCTATACCTATCGTGATAAATTCGCCGCCAAAAGCAGCGTCTTGTATAACGTCGTCAACCCCAACGAAATCCTGTCCCGCATGGCGCGGGATACCAACGCCTACGATTACGACGTCGTCTTTTGCGGCCGCCTGACGGCCCAAAAGAACCCCCTGCGCCTGTTGGACGTATGCACCCTCTTGGCACAGAAAAAGCCCGACGTCAAGATTGCGATTGTCGGCTCCGGGGAAATGGACGACGAGGTCCGCGCTAAGGCCTCATCGCTCAACTTAACCGATAACGTCACCTTCCTGGGCTTCCAATCCAATCCCCTGAAAATCGTGCATGACGCCAAGGCAATGGTCATGACGTCCCTGTGGGAGGGCACGCCGATGTGCGCCCTGGAGGCTATGGTTCTGGGCACCCCCATCGTGTCCACGCCTGTGGACGGCCTGAAGGTTCTTGTCACAAACGGGGAGAACGGCTTCTTGTCGGACGACAATGCCGATCTTGCCGATAAACTCTATTCGATTATTACCGACCCGTCTCTCCGCGCGTCTCTTTCCCAAAAACAAATGGAAAAGGCCGCCGCATGGAACGATTCGGATAAATATAAGGGTGCTGTGCTCCAAAGCTATGCACAGTGTGTTACAAAATGAAAACAGTTGCTATTTTAACCCCCAGTTATAATCGCGCGCATTTGCTGCCGGCCCTGTATCAATCGCTCCTGTCGCAAACGTCCCGCGATTTTACCTGGTATATCGTGGACGACGGCAGTGCCGACAATACTGCCGACGTCGTTGCCGCGTTCGGACAGGATGCGTTCAATATCGTCTATTTGAAAAAGCCCAATGGTGGGAAACATACCGCGCTGAACGTTGGTCTGCAGTCCATTGCCGAGGAATTAACCTTTATCGTGGACAGCGACGACGTGCTCACACCCGACGCCGTGGAAACGATTGTAACCGACTGGCAGCGGTACGGCGCCGATGCATCGCTTTGCGGGCTCAGTTATTATAAATGCTATATGGACGGCCAAGTCGTCGGTTGCCCGTATCCGTCCGCCGCCCCGGAAAAAGATTCCTTCGTCAACATGCGCGTCAATCGCGGCGTGTGGGGGGATAATGCTGAGGTTTGGGTCACCGCCATTTTGCGGCAGCACCCCTTTCCGGAATTCCCCGGCGAGCGCTTTATGTCGGAATCCGTGGTGTGGCACGCCATGAGCCGTGCCGGTCATCAAATGATATTTATCCCGCGCGGCATTTACCTGTGTGAATACCGTGAGGACGGCCTGACCAAGGCCGGACGCAAACTGCGGCTGCTGTGCCCCTGCGGCACAATGGAACACGCGCTGGCGTATATGACAAAGG
Source organism: Clostridiales bacterium UBA1770 (assembly GCA_002315325.1). Taxonomy (GTDB): domain Bacteria; phylum Bacillota; class Clostridia; order Oscillospirales; family CAG-272; genus UBA1770. The sequence continues at coordinate 35,563 of DCGU01000041.1, read as the reverse complement.
ACGTCAAGTTCGTGCAGCGTTGTAAATATGCATTGTACTACGCGGCGGTAGCCGTGTATGCCCATAAAATCAAGTACGGCCGAACACGGTTGGCCAAGGAACTGCGCCCCCTGTATGCGGCAGCGTTTCTGCCGGGCGTGCTGCTGGCCTGTTGCTGGACGGCAAAATACGGCCGTTTTTCGAAATTGAAATAAAACGAAAAGGTGTAAAGACGGAATGGAATTGGATAAAGCAATGAATGCGGGCGGCGGCTTCAGCCTGATAGTCCCGCTGTACAAAGGAATATGCCATCTCGATTCCATTTTGGCCATCTTGGCAAAAAATCGCGCCGCGCTCAAGGCGGCCGGTATCGACTTGCCCCTGGAATTGGTTTTGGTCAACGATTATCCCGCAGATAACGAGGCCGTACAAAACGATGCGCGGCTGCAGAATTTGTCGGATTGCCGCTTGGTGCTGCATGAAAAGAATACCGGCATCCATCAGGCGCGTATTGACGGCGTTACGGCTTGCCGGGGTGAGTTTATCACCATGCTGGACCAAGACGACTGGATTGCGGACAATTATTTCGTGTCGCAGTACCGCGCCCTGCAAAAAAAGAAAAAGGCCACGTTGGCGATTTGCAACGGTAGATGGGTTTCCCCCGGTCGTCAACGCCGCATCTATAAATTCTATTTGTCCCAGTCGCTGGCAACGCATTATATGGTATATCCCCACCGCGGGAATTATATCGTCTCCCCCGGTATGGTGCTGATGCGCCGCTCTGCGATCCCTCAGCCTTGGATGACAAAGGTCCTGCATAACAACGGTGCCGACGATTCTTTCCTGTGGTTCCTAATGGGCACAGTGAAGGACGGTTTCATTGCCGTGGCCAATCACCGCTTTTTGTACCATCATATCTTTACCGGCACGAACTGCTCGGAGGATCATACGCAAATGATCGCCTCCATACGCGAGGTTGCCGAAAAGATGAAGGGCGAAGGCCCCATGGGCGACCGCATTTATACGATGTTCGCCTACCGTATGCATTTTGCCGACGAAACCGGTAAGGTGCCGCAGGCCCGATTCATAGACCGGCTTTGCATTGGGTATTGGGATAATTACAACCGTGCGCTGGGTTTGGCACGCAAGATTTTGAAAGTAATTAAAAAATAAAGACGAGCTTTGGGTTTGGTAAAAAAATGACGTACAGTGTCGGAATGTGTACCTACAACGGTGCCAAATACGTTGCCGAACAATTGAATAGTATTTTGGCGCAGACGGTACTGCCGGACGAGATTGTCATCAGTGACGATGGGTCCACGGACGATACGGTTGCAATAATGGGGTCAATCCTATCCAAAAGCACCGTGCCGTATCATATTTACACGGATAATGCGGACCACGGCGTCGTCGGTAATTTTTGGTACGTTTTTTCCAAATGCTCCGGCGACCTTATCTTCAGCTGCGATCAGGATGACGTTTGGCTCCCGAATAAGGCTGAAACAATTCTGCGGATTTTCGGGGAAAATGAAAAAGCGCAGTTGGTCTTTTCGGACGCTGTTTTGATAGATAAAGATTCCAACAGTTTGCAAATGACACTGTTTGGAACCAGGCCGAAAGTCCCGGGAATGACGTCTCCGTCATTTGATTGGCTGTCGTTTTTGTTACACACGTTTTGGGTAACCGGCGCGACCATGGCATTTCGAAGCAATTTATTTGCAGTTGAGGAAAAGCCGGTTGGATATTTGCTTCACGATGCGTTTCTTGCCTTGAAAGCAGCTTCTTTACGTGGTGTCATGGCTTGTGAGGATGCGCTGACCTTATATCGTCAACATGATAATAACGTAGTCGGTGCACAAAAAACGAGCAAAATAAAAAAGTGCTGCCAAACGTTGCGTCGGACGCACCAAACAAGGATTGGACAACAAACGGCCTGGCAACAAATAAAAACGTTATTCGGAACACAGATGAATGACGCGCAAAACGCTTTTCTCTCAGCCAAGATAGAATTTTGGAGTCAACAGTTACTGACGGAACAGAAGAATGTTTTGTGCCGAGTGAAGACGACTCGAACCCTGTACAAACAAGGCGCGTACAACAATTTTTACGGTGGTAAATTTTATTATTTTTGTGATTTACTATATGCTTTAAAACCGCAAAGAAGAGATACGAAATGAAAGATATTGATATTGTATCAGTTTATACAAACGTTGAGATGTACAATGAAATGCGGGTCAGCGCAGAACGTTTTAGCGATGACGTCGCGCTGCATTTCATCGGTTTGGATAATACCGGTGCCCAATATTCCTGTGCAGCGCAGGCATACAATTACGCCCTGCAGTCCCTGTGTCATTCCGAAGTGATTGTTTTTTGCCACCAGGATATTGTTTTTGAAGACGGAGCGCTCGCAACTATATATGAATTGTGCGTCGAAGAACCGCATACTCTATGGGGAACAGCGGGCAAGGTTAAAACAAGTGTAATATCGGGGAGAGGCCGGACGATATCATCAATGGGCCAGGGAATCGATGATGGCCATTTTTATTACAACACGCTGCAAACCGGCGCAACGCAAAACGTTATGTCATTGGACGAGTGTTTGATTGCTGCCAATAAGGCAGTGTTTGACGTAGTACAGTTTGACCCGATTGTGTGCGATGGATGGCACCTGTACGCCGTTGATATCAGCTATCAATGCCATTTGCATCATTTCCCGGTTAAAGTATTTGATGCACACCTAACCCATCTTTCCAATGGCAACATGACGTCGTCGTTTTTCGACTGTGAAGCAAAATTGGCTGATAAATATAGAAAATACTTTAGAGTGTTAACCTATACGTGCGGTTGGACCTATACGGCCCCGATAATGGTTTTTATGCGTGCTTTATATAACAAAATAAAAGCGGCAATAACAAAATAACGTGAGATGGAGGACAACGCCAAATGAAAGGTATCATTCTTGCCGGCGGTGCCGGAACGCGCTTGTATCCCCTGACGATGGTCACCAGTAAACAACTGCTGCCCGTCTACGATAAACCCATGATTTACTACCCGCTCTCCACCCTGATGCTGGCCGGCATCAACGATATCCTGATTATTTCCACTCCAACGGATACGCCCCGCTTCCGCGATTTGCTGGGCGACGGCTCCCAGTTCGGTGTGAAATTGTCCTATTGCGTCCAACCGTCTCCCGACGGATTGGCACAGGCCTTTATCTTGGGTGAGGAGTTCCTCGGCGGCGAGGCGGGCGCTATGATCCTCGGCGATAACATTTTCTATGGGAACGGCCTTGGTTCATTGATGCGCGATGCCGTTGCCGGCGCCAAGCAGGGCCGTGCCACCGTGTTCGGCTACTACGTCAGCGACCCCGAGCGGTTCGGCGTCGTTGCCTTTGACGAAAACGGTAAGGCCACCAGTATCGAGGAAAAACCCAAAGAACCCAAATCCAACTACGCTGTCACGGGTCTGTATTTCTACCCCGCCGGCGTGTCCGCCATGGCCAAAGAGGTCAAACCTTCCGCCCGCGGCGAGTTGGAAATCACCACGCTCAACGAAATGTATCTCAACGCCGATAAACTTGACGTCAAACTCCTGGGCCGCGGTTTTGCCTGGTTGGATACCGGCACGATGGATTCCCTGGTCGAGGCCGCCGAGTTCGTGCAGATGATGCAAAAACGGCAGGGTATCGTCATTTCCGCCCCGGAGGAAATTGCCTTTACCCACGGCTGGATTGATAAGGAAAAACTGTTGGAATCCGCCGCCCGCTATGGTAAATCTCCCTACGGTGCCCACCTCAAGGCCGTTGCCGACGGCAAGGTGCGTTATTAAAGGCGAAAAAATCACGAAATAAGGGCATAAAAGAATGAGCAATTTTACTTTTACCCCCACGAAAATCGAGGGCGTCTATATCATCGACGTCAAATCCTACGGCGACAGCCGCGGGTACTTTATGGAAACGTATAAGCAGTCCGATTTTGAGGAAGCGGGTTTGCATTATACCTTCGTGCAGGATAACCAATCTTCCTCCCACCGCGGCGTTTTGCGCGGTCTTCATTTCCAAAAACAACATTCCCAGGCCAAGCTGGTTCGCGTGCTGCGCGGTGAAGTGTTCGACGTGGCCGTCGACCTGCGCGGCAACTCCCACACCTATGGTCAATGGGTCGGCGTGCTGCTGTCCGGTGACAACCATCGCCAGTTCATGATTCCGCGCGGCTTTGCCCATGGCTTCGTGGTGCTGTCGGAGACCGCCGAATTTGCCTATAAATGCGACGAGCTCTATCACCCCGAGGATGAGGGCGGTATCGCCTGGAACGACCCTGACGTGGCCGTAGAATGGCCTGACGTCGGTGCCGTGGAACTCAGTGATAAAGATAAAAAGCACCCCACGCTCAAAGAGTGCGGGATGCGGTTCTGATGCAAAAGGAAAAGCGTATGACAGTATTTGTTGCCGGTGTGAACGGCCAGCTCGGCCACGACGTGATGCTGGAGCTGCAAAATCGCGGTTTTACCGCCGTCGGCAGTGATATTGCCGACAGTGCCAACACACCCGAGATTGCCGCCCTGCCGTATGAAAAACTGGATATTACCGACGCTTCGGCCGTTAATGCCGTGCTTTCGCGTGTGCATCCCGATGTCGTGGTGCATTGCGCCGCTTGGACGGCGGTGGATGCCGCAGAGGACGAGGCTAATAAACCCATCGTCTATGCCGTTAACGTCACGGGTACGGCCAATATTGCCGCCGCCTGTAAGGCAATCGGCGCCAAGATGACGTATATCTCCACCGACTACGTTTTTGACGGGCAGGGCAGTGAGCCGTGGCAGCCAGATTGCCAAAGTTACGCCCCGCAAAACTACTACGGGCAAACCAAGCTGGAAGGCGAGCGTGCCGTGGCACAGACGCTGACGGACTATTTCATCGTCCGTATCGCTTGGGTCTTCGGTCCCAACGGCAAAAACTTCGTCAAGACTATGCTGAACCTCAGCAAAACGCACGATACACTCCGCGTGGTTTGCGACCAGGTCGGCACGCCGACCTATACGCCGGACCTGTCCCGCTTGTTGGTCGATATGCTCCAAACGGATAAATACGGCTATTACCACGCCACCAATGAGGGCGGCTATATCTCCTGGTACGATTTCGCCGTGGAGATTTTCAAACGGGCCGGTATGAACGTGAACGTTATCCCGGTCACCACTGCGGAGTACGGCCTGTCCAAGGCCGCACGCCCCTTCAACAGCCGCTTGGATAAAACCAAACTCGTGCAAAACGGGTTCACGCCCCTGCCGGACTGGAAAGAAGCGTTGGCTGCGTATGTTTCATTAAACGTGTAATAAAGGATAGAAATAATGTCTGATAAAATCAGTGTCATTGTCCCCATCTATAACGGCGAAAAATACCTGGTCCGCTGCTTGGACAGTCTCAAGCGTCAAACGTGGCAGAATATTGAGTTTCTGCTGATTGACGACGGGTCAAAGGATGGTAGTGCCGCTATTTGTCAGCGCTATGCTGCGAAAGACAACCGTTTTGTGTATCGCTATAAAGAAAACGGCGGTGTTTCATCGGCACGTAATCTCGGGCTTGAATTGGCTACCGGCGACTATATCGGTTTCTGCGACTGTGACGATTGGGTAGATGACGTTTTTTATCAATTGCTTTTAGAGGCTGCATATGAAAAAAATGCCGAAATGGTTGTTTGCGGTTACGTAGAAGAATCTGGCGATTCCCCCAAAGCCGTCTCCCAAAAAGGCGCGTGTCGCCTGCTGACACAGGACGATGCCTTAACAGAAATGCTGTTGGGAAAAATCAGCGGTGCCGTATGGAATAAACTGATTGCAGCCAAGATGGCAAAAAACAGTCGCTTTAGTGAAGATATTCGCTTTGGCGAAGATGCATTGTATTGTACGGACGTGCTTTTGCAGGCGCAAACAATTGCACATGCAAATACCATTGTGTATCATTATGTGTGGAATGGCGATTCGGTCATGCACGTCGGCTTTAAGGCCTATACTTGGGATTCCCTAACCGCGAATTTGCGGGCAATGGAAAAACTGGCGTGTATGCCGGAAAACGTTGTCAACGCACAACGAACCGGGTTGGTAAGAACGGTATGCTTTTTATTAGAAGCTTCCGATAAGGCGCACGTTTTGAAAAAAGAAAGATACCAATCCTGCAAGAAAATATTGCGTGAAAACAAATCAAAGGCAGTGATTTCGCCATTAACCTTCGGCGAAAAATGCCGATATTATACCTTCAAAAGCGGGCGAGTGTTTTTGGATATTTATTGCAAGGCGAGCCCAGTTTTGTATCGTGTGTATCGGTCATTGAAACGGTAAGCAAATTAACAAATATTCTTACTCATCGTATTAAGCAAGTAAAATGGTAAAAAAGGATACGAAAATGTCTGATAAAATCAGTGTCATCATTCCCATATATAACGGTGAAAAATATTTGGTTCGTTGCCTGGACAGTCTCAAGAACCAGACGTGGCAAAATATGGAGTTTTTGCTGATTGACGATGGTTCCAAGGACGGCAGTGCTGCCATTTGCAAACAATATGCAACTGACGATAGCCGTTTTCAATATCAATATAAAAAAAACGGCGGAGTTTCCTCCGCACGTAATCTTGGTTTGAAATTGGCAACAGGCGACTATATCGGTTTTTGCGATTGCGATGATAGAATGGATGATAATTACTATTATTTGCTTTTGACTGCGGCACATATGAATGGTGCTGATATAGCAATATCCGGAATGTCGGTTGAAAGAGAAAACGAAGTAAAATCTATATCTCAAGAGGGTTTGTGCAGTGTTCTGTCACGCGAAGAGGCATTGACAGAAATGGCATTAGGAAAAATATCCGTCAGTTCTTGTAATAAATTGTATTCGGCAAAGTGTATAGAGACAATCCGTTTTCGGGAAGATATTCATGTGGGGGAAGATGGTCTTTTTTGCACGGAAGTGTTGATGAAAACCAACGTTGCAGTTTTTTGCAATGATGTAGTTTATCATTATATCGCTAATGACGACTCGGTGATGCATACAGTGTTTCACCCCAAAATGTGGGACGTGATTACAGCGAATACGGTTGCATTGGAAGTGATGAACGCTATGCCGACGTCAGTAACAAATGCGCAACGGACTAATTTGGTTCGTGCGGTATGCTATTTGTTGGAAAAAGCCTGTACGGATCATATGCTGGATAAGGCGCGTTACAAGTCTTGCGTCAAGATTTTGCGTGAGCAAAATACCAAACCGATTATCAATCAATTGACGGTTGGTGGCAAATGCCGTTTCTATATTTTTAAAAGCGGACGTTTTTCCTTACAGTTATACTGTTGGATTTGTCCGATGCTATATAGAATATATCGCTCGCACAATCGGTAAACGTATAGAAAAACAATGGTGGAAGGAACTTGATTTTTTTATGAGTGAGAACCAATTCAAAACAACAATTTCATCAAAACATAAACTCTTTGACCTGCATATCAAGGAGACGTTCGGGTATCGTGACCTGATTCTTTTGTTCGTCAAACGTGACTTTACGGCCAAATACAAACAGACGATTTTGGGGCCGCTTTGGGCCATCATTCAGCCACTGTTTACCACGGTTATCTTCACGTTGGTCTTCGGCCGCCTGGCAGATATGGCGACGACCGACGTGGCCGGTACGGTGCTTCCCGGTTTCCTCTTTTACATGGCAGGTAATATCATTTGGGGCTATTTTGCGGGTACGTTAGGGGCTGTTTCCAATACGTTTCTTGGCAACGCAGGCACGATGGGGAAGGTCTATTACCCCCGTTTGGTGGCGCCAATTTCCACGGCGGTTTCGGGTATGATTTCCTTCGGCATCCAGTTTGTTATGCTCATCGTCGTTTGGGTTTATTACGTTGTCAAGGGCGGCACGAGTATCGCCGTTACCCCTTGGCTTTTATTGATACCGGTGACCATTTTGCAGACCATTATCTTGGCCGTTGGCTGCGGTATTATTATCGCGTCGTTGACGACCAAATACCGTGACCTTGCCATGGCCGTCGGTTTCTGTATCACGCTGTGGCAGTACGCTTCTCCCATCGCCTACGGTTTGGGACAGATTCCGGAGCGGTATATGAACGTCTACCTGCTCAATCCCGTCACGCCCATCATCACGACGTTCCGTTATGCCATCTTCGGTTTCGGTTATTTTAACTTAAATTACTATTTGCTTTCTTGGGCCGTGAGCATCGTGATTTTCTTTATTGGACTATTGCTGTTCAGCAAGATTGAGCGGTCATTTATGGATACGATTTAATAAACTATAAAATGATTGACGTAGTATGTGTCTATACCAAGCCGGAATTGGTTCAACAAATGAAGCAGTCGGCATTGGAGAACGGTGGGTATGCCGACGTAAACTTTATTCTATTGGATAATACGTCCGGTCGTTTTTCATCGGCGGCGCAGGCATATAATTATGCGCTGTGCCATGAATGCAAATCCGAAGTGATTATTTTCTGCCACCAGGATATTGTGTTTTATGAAAATGCCGTAATTGCCGTTTACAACTTGTGCCAAAAAAACGAGAACGTTTTATATGGTGCTGCCGGGGCAGTATCGAATCGTTGTCTGTTATTATGCCACGTACCCCGCCTGTATTCGCATATATGGCAGGGAACAGGGCAGAACACTTTTCGATACGAGTCTCTGTCTGCCGGTGAAATACGCGATGTTTTTACGCTGGACGAATGCCTAATTGCAGCAAATCGCAAGTTGTTTGATACCGTCCGATTTGATGAGCAAACGTGTGATAATTGGCATATGTATGCGGTGGAATTATCGTTGCAATGCCATGTGAAACGGATTCCGGTTTGCGTGTTTGACGCTAACGTTCTACACTTATCAATGGGGGTAATAACGCCGTCTTTTTATGCAACGGTAGAAAAAGTGGTTGCAAAATATAAAAAGCATTTTAAGGTTATCGTATATCCTTGCGGCGGTGTTTATACAGGCCCGGTGTTATTCTTTGTGTATAAGGTTTATAGGAAGTATTATAAAGTGTTAAGGCATTTCAATTTGTACCGAGTTATTAGAAAAGCTGTACAAAAGAAAAAAGAAAAAACTGTAAAAAATAGGTGACTTCGGAGAATCAAGAATAGAAAATGGAAAAGAAAAAAATCAAATTAAATTTTGCTGACTTTGGACCTGATTTTAATAATAATGATAATTTATTTTTGGTAATGTTGAAAAAGCATTTTAACGTTGAAATAACGGACGATCCCGACTTTCTTCTCTATTCTTGCTTTGGAAATGATCATCTCAAGTACCATTGTGTGCGGATTTTTTGTACAGGCGAGTGTATTACTCCGGACTTTAATTTGTGTGATTATGCCATTGGCTTTGACTATATTAATTTTGAGGATCGTTATTGCAGAATTCCGTTATATATGTTTCCCGGGTATCGGTCAGTGTATGATAAAGCTAAAGCAAAACATGAAAAAGCAGATGAAATTGTCGCACAACCGCGGGATTTTTGTTGTATGGTTTGTTCCGGTGTGACCGGACGTGAAACACGAAAAGAAATCTTTGACTTGTTATATGTGTACAAGCCGGTTGCATCCGGCGGAAGGTGGATGAATAACGTCGGTGGTCCTGTCAAGGATAAGCTCGAGTTTTGCAGTCATTACAAGTTCAGCATCGCATTTGAAAACGTGGATTACAGCGGCTATACGACGGAGAAAATTGTGGAATCTTTTGCTGCAGGCACAATACCGATTTATTTCGGTGACCCTACTATTCAAACGGAATTCAACCCAAAGGCATTTGTCAATTGTGCTGCATTTACTTCGTTACAGGAAGCAGTGGAATATATCAAGTATTTGGATGAAAACGATGATGCCTATATGGCTATGCTTCGGGAACCGATGGAATTGTGTGAAAAGGAAGACAAATTGGAAGATTATTTGGTGCATATCTTGTCGCAAGAGCCTGAAAAGGCGTACAGAAGGCCGAAAAACGTTTGGGTTGCAAATGTAGAACAAAATGCCAACCGTGCGGTAGAGCAGCAACGGCGTGAAAAAACGTTCGTTTATCGGCTGATTAGAAAAATCAAGCGCATTCTGCGTGGAATAAAGACGACACATTGAAAGTACACAACTTTATTGAGCCGAATGACGTCACAATAAAGAATCAAACTGTTGAGGGTACGATATGTCACAAGAAATCATGATCAAAATAGATAACGTCGTTAAGCAGTATAAGCTTGGCGAAATCGGCGGTACAACGTTGCGTGACGAACTGCAGCGGCTGAATGCTCGGCTTCATCACAAAGAGGATCCGACCAAGAAAATTGGTGCCAAGGACTACAACAAGGGCGAGATTTTTCGGGCGCTGAACGGTGTCTCCTTTACAGTGAAAAAGGGTGAGCGCGTCGGTATTATCGGACACAACGGTGCCGGTAAGTCAACGCTGCTCAAACTTATTTCCCGTGTCACCACACCGACGCAGGGTGAAATCGGCCTCAACGGCCGCATCACATCTATGCTGGAGGTCGGTACCGGTTTCCATGGGGAGTTGACCGGCCGCGAAAATATCTATATGAACGGTGCGATTTTGGGTATGACCAAAAAGGAAATAGACGCCAAGATGGAGGACATCATCGAGTTCTCCGAATGCCGCCAGTTTATCGATACACCGGTCAAGCGTTATTCCTCCGGTATGTACGTCAAGCTCGCCTTCAGCGTCGCCGCTCACCTTGATTCCGAAATTATGATTATGGACGAGGTCCTCGCCGTCGGCGATATGGCATTCCAGAAAAAGTGCCTGGATAAAATGAACGACGTTTCCCGTGAACAGGGCAGAACCATTCTCTACGTTTCCCATAATATGAACACCATCCGGCAACTGTGCGATCGAGTTGTTGTGTTGGATCATGGCAAGGTGGTGTTTGATGGGGATGTGGAAGAAGGAATCAATATCTATATGAACGTTGGAGTTGTAAACAGTACGTTCATTGATTATCGAGTAATTCCTCAAAACAATCGTTTTTTGGATTTGCCGATACGAATGCTTTCAGCAAAATATGTAGAAAAATCCGCTATTGTTTTTTCTACAGATGAACAGATGAAAATAGAACTGGAATGGTTAAATCTACGAGATGTGAAAGACGTATGTTTACGGATTGAACTACTTTCGATTGACCGGAGTCCAATTGGAACCAGCTTTTTATACAAGTTTTATTCGGGTAAAAAAGACGATATAGGAAAAGTACAGGTTCAACTTGATATCCCCCCGTTGGGTCCCGGTCAATATACTATGAATTTTGCACTATTTAATTGTAGTAAAATGGGGGGGACAGTAACTTTAGAGTGCGTGCAGGGTTTATATTTTAATATTGATGATAATAAGGAACAGCTTACTTGGACTCCAAAGTATTGGGGAGCGTTACACCTGCCTGATTTAACATTATTATGATATTCTATGCCATAGGGGATTGACACATTATCTTTTGTTTAAAAGTGAGGAATCAGTTATGGGTGTGAAGAAAATACTAAATAAAATAATACCGTCATTGTATGCAAAGAATGCTATTATTCATGAGATTCAAGTATTAAGTGCAAAAATCGAAAATATAAGTCAAAAAAATGAAATGTTGCTTTCTGCTTTGAATAAACTGGATAATGAAAGTGATATGGACTTTAAAAAGCGTATGTTCGCGGCGCTTCCAAAGGCAACGGGAGACTTGCGTCTGATTCAATTATGCAATGATTATATCCTAAAAGAAATGAAAAAGGTATGCGATGCCAATAACATTCACTTTTTCTTGGATTCAGGCACGTTGCTTGGAGCGGTACGCCATCACGGCTTTATTCCGTGGGACGATGACATTGACGTAATAATGACCTCGGACGATTATGACAAATTCGTTGAAATCTTAAAGGATCACAATGAACTCGAGGTTCATAAGTATTATGTGGGAAGTCATTTTGTATGCATACGCAAAGTTAAACTTAAGAAATGTCCGTATTTGTTTGTAGATATTTTTACTATTGAACCAATAGGAACTAAAAATGTTGAGGATTTGGATAAGTTTTTTGTCGAAACACAAAATCAATGTGAGATGTTTCATAATGAGTTGAAGCAGAAAATGCTAGCAAGCAAATTGTTGACCACTCAAAACGGAGGACATGAATCTATTCCGCAATTGGACGATGCTGTCGATGAATTAATTGCTAGATTTAGGGATGAATTGCCTAACGGAAATGATGCCATATGCGCAGCAATTGATAATTATCCTCGGGTTAGGGAACAACGAAACGTCTTGCCATACAGTGTATATTATCCTGCAAAACAGCTTTATTTTGAGGGTGTTGAATATGATGTCCCACATAATTGTGACGCTGTTTTAAAACAAATGTACGGTGATTATTGGACTTTTCCCAATACTGTTTTGCCATCCCATGATAATGATCTTGGCAGTCATATCAATGAGATAAAGATGATTTATCAAAAATTACAAATAATAAGAGATACAAAATGAAAAAGTACAAAATTGGCTACACTTGCGGTGTTTTTGATTGTTTACATGTGGGTCACTTGAATCTTTTGGAACGGTGCAAGGAAATGTGTGACGTATTAATAGTTGGGGTGTGTGATGATCGATACGTTAGGGAGATAAAGAAAAAGGCCCCGATTTTTATACAAGAGGACCGAATTCGGCTTTTGAATGCACTAAAGGTTGTGGATCGTGCAGAGTTGGTATCAATTGATGAAACAAATGACAAAATGCTTGCATTATCTCGGTTCCATTTTGACGTTTTGTTTTCGGGGGATGATTGGAAAGGAAGCGAAAGATACCAGAAAACAGAAGAGCAGTTTAACCCATTAGGTGTATCAATTGAATATTTGCCGTACACTTCCGGGATTAGTACCTCAATGATAAAAGACAAAATGAAAATAGTGTGACTTTGCGTTATTGAACGGCGGGGCTGTATATTTCGGTTTTTGTTTTGACTGTGCTTTTTTGTATTCATAATATAGTGAATTAGGAAGTTGAAAAATGGATAAAATATACTTTGATTTATTAAATGCAGCATATGAAAAAAGATTTGATGTTTTCGTAGAATTTGAAACAAATAAGCGTTCGGTTGTCGATGCGATAACTACTCTTGAACAAACTGGGTTATTAAAAAATGGCGTTCTTACTGAAAAGGGACTGCATTTATTAGAGCCATATCGTGTCAAACGGGCAATCTATATGGCAGCCGGCTTGGGCTCTAGAATGTTGCCCATTACCATCAACACGCCCAAGCCACTGGTCAAAGTAAACGGAAAGCGATTTATTGAAACATCATTGGATGCCGTATTGGCGGCCGGAATAGACGAGATATACGTTGTTCGTGGATATTTGGGCGAACAGTTTGATTTACTCTTGAAACAATATCCAATGATCCGATTTATTGAAAATAAGGATTATAATGGGGGCGGGACAATCACTTCGTTTTATTCCGTACGTAACCTATTACGTAACGCGTATGTTCTTGAATCTGATTTGATTATTAATAATCCGGCAGTTATACATAAGTATCATTACACTTCTGATTTTCTTGGGAATGAGGTGTCGCAGACAGACGATTGGTACCTCAAGGTAAATGACGGGATTATCACGGACATTGGTGTTGGCACGCAAGATGATGGAGTTAACGAGTTGTATAAACTGATTGGTATTTCTTATTGGAATGAAACGGATGGTGCTCAACTCGAAAGTGATATTGCTGATGCCTACAACGGCCCGGACGGACATAAATTACCTATGTCTTTTGTGCCACTGAAAAAATATAAAAATAAATATCGCGTTGCAATTAACCCGTGTCATGAAAATGACGTTGTCGAGATTGATACATTTGCCGAACTCCAGGCAGTTGATGGTCGTTATAAAGTGTAGGGATAAGTAATTGAAAAAAGGTTTAATATTTGCATCACAAAATGCAGTTGGTTGCTTATTAGTCGCATTTTCAATATCAGGTCATATCATACTAAGCAATGGTAAAAATCAAAGTGTGGTTAGTACCTGGGATAATAGGAATAAGATTAATTTAGATTAGGAAAATACGAAATTATGAAAATAATCAAATTAATGGGTGGACTTGGAAATCAAATGTTCCAGTATGCTTTCTACATTGCCCAGTCATCACAATATAAACATATCTATTATGATGCCAATACGCTGTATGAAGAAATGCAGAAAATGGGGAGAGGTACTATTTTTGATTGTTTTACGTTGGAGGGGCCCAAAAGAACGTTGAACCATAAAATCGGCCAACGTTGCATTAGCCTTCTTCACGGGAAACATCCATATTTCTTTTCCAAACTGTTTAGAAAAGCGCATAGCTGGCATAATGATACGCAAGTGGAAAAATATTTGGTAGAAGAAGCAACTGCTTCGGATGGATACTATGAGGGGTATTGGCAATCAGAAAAGTACTTTGACGGATGCCAAGAAAAAGTGCGCGCGGCGTTTCAAATAAAGAACCCATTGCCGGAGCAAAGCGAAAAGTATTTATCTATGATTCGGAATGAAGAAAATCCGGTTTCCATTCATCTTCGATTAGGGGACTACTTAACGCCAGAAAACAAAGCATTATTTGGCAACATCTGCACAGAGTACTATTATTTTAAAGCTATTTCTTATATACAAGGCCAAATCCCTAATGCTAAGTTTTTTATCTTTTCCAATGATATTGAACAAGCCAAGAGCTTGTTTTCCAATTATAATTGTGTGTTTGTAGAAGGAAACGACGAAAAAAACGGTTGGGCAGATATGTATTTAATGAGTCAATGCAAGCACAATATTATCGCCAACAGTTCCTTTAGCTGGTGGGGGGCATGGCTGAATGTAAACCCTGCCAAAATAGTAACTGCTCCGCAAAGATGGCTCAACACAAGTAAGACCCCGGATATTTGTCCTGATGATTGGATAAGAATATGACTGATAACAAAAATAAACGAATAGCAATTCTATATATCGGGATTGGAAAATATACTATTTTGTGGGATGGATTCTATGCGTCTTGCGAAAAGCATTTTTATCCTGATGTCCCAAAAGAGTATTTTGTGTTTACTGATGATAACGAATTCATCCGCAAAAACGTGGAAAACGTTCATCCGATTTTTCAGGCG
Source organism: Clostridiales bacterium UBA1770 (assembly GCA_002315325.1). Lineage (GTDB taxonomy): Bacteria > Bacillota > Clostridia > Oscillospirales > CAG-272 > UBA1770. The sequence goes on along the minus strand of DCGU01000041.1, from coordinate 20,433 downwards.
AACTCGGGCTGGCCGTATAACACGCTTTTGCGCTATCAGTGGTTTTGCTGTATCCAGAACAAACTGAACACTTACGAATATTGTTATTTTTTTAATGCAAACTCGGTGGTTCTGCGTGATGTTACAACAGAAAATATTCCGTTGCCCTGCGTGGAATCCCCTTTGACATTTGCGGTTCATCCGTATGCGTATGACGACTATTGGGGAAAGGGTTGGTCGCCGGAACGCAATCCGGATTCTATGGCGTACATTCCTCCCGAACAAGAATGCCGTGACGTTATGGGTGGCTTTTGGGGTGGAACGAGCACGGCAATCATTCAAATGTGCAACGATTTACGAGATGCTGTAACAACTGATTTAAATAATGGTGTCATTGCAGTTTGGCATGATCAATCGCACGTGCAAAAATATGCAACGGAACATGAGTATTACTGTGTGGAAAAAGACCTGATATCCTCAGAAGAATTTATGGTACCGGAAAAATGCCTAATAGAATTCCTGAATAAAGCAAATTTTGGCGGTACAGCATTTATGCGTGGCTCTGAAATAAAAGAAGGTATTTGGGCTGGTGTGAAAAACCGAATCAAAAAAACATGGGTTGGGAAATGGTACGTTTGTGCAAAACAGAAAAGAAAAAATAACGTTATCTATTTCTTAACAACATAAAAATGCAAGAGACTTTTTGTTTTGCCGATTGAATATGCCCAATCATTGATGGTATAAAAGGGAGAATGCAATGCCTATTATAAGTGTTATAGTCCCCGTCTTCAAAGTTGAACCGTATCTCCGCCGTTGCGTGGACAGTATACTTGTTCAAACGTTTACGGATTTTGAACTGATATTAGTGGATGACGGGTCACCGGATAACTGTCCTGGTATCTGTGACGAGTATGCTTTGATAGATGCACGAGTCAAAGTTATTCACAAACCGAACGGCGGCTTGTCCAGTGCTCGCAACGCCGGACTTGACGTTGCTACCGGAGAATACGTTCTCTTTGTTGATAGCGACGATTATGTTTCCTCTGACCTTCTGTCAACAGCAATGAGTTCATTTACGGCTAATGTGGACCGTGTTACATTCAGCTATTATTATATGGATGAAGATACCGGTAAATCAAGTGTATTATTACCAAAGGAAAATAAAGTTTACGATATTAGTACGGATTCGTCAAAGCAAGATTTCTTTATTTGTGATTTGTTAACCTATCATGTATGTTGGGCAGCCTGGGCAACAATCTATCGTAGAACAATAATTGAGCAGTACCATATTCGATTTATTGACACAGATAAAATATTTGCGGAAGATGTGCTCTTTATTTTATGTTATACGTCGTGTTGTAAGCAAATTGTATATATAAGTACGCCGTTATATTATTACGTTGCAAATCGTTCCGGATCCATCATTAGCAAGGAGAAGTATAATTTTAAGATTGGAAGATTAAATGAACTGTGTAAATGCTTTTTTGATTTTCTTCAAGTCAACCAATCCAACGAATGCCTTTCCGGTATTTTTTCGACACTTTTCTTTACGTTTATTAGTGGCTATCTCCATGATTGTATGATGTCATTACGACTTTCGCGAAAGAAATTACGGGTTAAGGTCATTAATGATGTAAATGATTTTTCCTTCTTCAAACACCATATGATGAATTTCAGTCATGGACGGACACCTATTATTGGGGTTAAGAAATGGTATAGGCGTTGGTATGCAAAAAAAGAAGCGGCATATTGGGGAAAGGGGAGACTTGTTGATTTGTGGTTACTCCGGGTTTATGATTCATTAATGCTAATAAGAAGTAGGTTAAGATAAGTATATGACGATTTCAGTTATTGTACCGGTGTATAAGGTTGAACCCTATCTTCGTCGTTGCGTTGATAGTATCCTAAAGCAAACGTTTACGGACTTTGAATTGATTTTGGTTGACGATGGTTCACCGGATAACTGCCCGACAATTTGTGATGCGTATGCTAAGTCCGATAATCGAATTAAGGTGATTCATAAACCAAATGGTGGAGCAGCTAGTGCAAGAAACGTTGGGTTAGATAATTCAATTGGAGATTTCATTGTATTTGTTGATAGTGACGATTGGGTTGATTCCGATTATCTACAAAATTTATTTGACACAAGATATGATTTGACAATATCCGGTGTAGTAATCCAAAGAACAGACAATGGTTCAACGGAAAAACCATACACTCCCAATATTTATATAGAAGATAATATAGATTTTGTTACGTTAATCAAGGAAGGTTCCTTGTTTGGACCATGTTGCAAGTTATTCAACCATAAGATTATCAACACATACAACGTTAGATTCCCCGAAAATATTCGTTGGGGGGAAGATACGATGTTTGTTGTGGATTATGTGAAATGGGTATCTTCAATTCGCGTAATTGAAAATTGTGATTATCATTACGTAATGTATGAAGAGACTAGATTGACGAATACGCCGTCTTTTCATATGATTGACTACGTTGCAGTTTCACGTGAGTATTGCTATGATGAATTGGCAAAGGTTGCTCCTGCTCAACGTGCAGAACTAGAGAGGGTAGTGAGTGATGAAATCCTTACCGCATGTTCAATTTATATTCCTCTTTTGTTACTTTCTCACGATTCAGTGCAAAAAAAAGTTAAAATATTACAACATTATTTAGAAAATAAGCACGTTCAATACTTGATAAAGAAAAGAAAAGATTTTCTCAGGTATAATTTCTCACTTCGGGTTGCTTTGGGGAAAAAACGACCGGTTTCAATTATTTGCACGTTTAACGTCTTCTATGGAATAAAGAAAGCGTTTAAATTTGTGTACGGTTGTATGTCGAATACTGTTAAAAACAAACATCATATAGTGAGAGAATGATGTGCTGACGACATATTTTTTGTCAAAGTCAAACGTATAAACGTAGAACGATTATCTAAGGGAGTTATTATGGCTACGCTTACTGTTATTGTTCCGGTCTACAAAGTGGAACCGTATTTGTATAGATGTGTGGACAGTATCCTTGCCCAAACGTTCGCGGATTTTGAATTGATTTTGGTGGATGACGGTTCACCGGATAATTGCCCGGCTATTTGCGATGAATACGCCTCATTTGATTCACGTGTCCGCGTTATCCACAAGGAAAACGGTGGTGTATCAACTGCCAGAAACGTTGGATTGGAGCACGCATGCGGTGAGTACGTGACGTTTGTGGATAGTGATGACAGTATCAGTCCGGACTATTTGGCGGCACTATATGAGGGTGTTAAAGATGCCCGTGCAGATATGGTGGTTGCCGGATATGCAAGGATTACTCCCGACGGTGAGACGTTGATGGCTTTTACACCGGAAACACGTACAATGACAGGCAGAGATGCATTGTTTGATTGTTGTCAAACGGATAATTCCATTATTCGTGCACCATGGTGTAAGTTAGTTCGAACAAGCATTGCACAACACCATCCCTTTCCGACAGATAGAAAATTCAGTGAAGATTTTGCAACCGTTTATCAATGGATGTTTGACAGCAATACGGTTGTGTCAACGTCCAAAGGGCAGTATGCGTATTGGTTGAGTGAAACCGGTGTGTCAAGACGGTTCAATATCCATTGGTTGGATAATTTCAAAACGCTTGACGAAATGATAGGCTTTTTTGAAAGTCACGAAATGTTTGAATTGGCACAGCATTATATAAGAAACCGCCACGTGTTTTGGTTGGACTGTAAGAATCAGTTGCGTAAAAGCAACGTGTCGCAGGAAGAACGCCTTCATATAAAAGCGGTATTGGATGCGAGAAAGCGGGATATGAAAAGTGACGGGCATTCAAAAAGGATTGTGCGCTTCAAAACCAATGCGTTTTACGTGTACGTTGTGTATCCACTTGTCGGAAAAACGAAGTATGCAATTTCACTCTTAAAAAAAGGTGGCCTACGGGAATTGTTGGCAGTTGTTCGAGGGAAAATGAAAGGAAATTGAAATGATAGTAGTGATTCCCAAGGGTGGGTTATGCAATAGGATGCGGGCAATCAATAGTGCATACGCTGTTGCACAACAAACGAGTAATAAAATGGTGATATTGTGGGAACGCCACAAATACTTCGGTATGGTTGTGCCGTTTAAACGTCTTTTTAAAAAGCCTTCCGGTGTCACGGTGATATCCACTTTGCCCGGTGAGAGAGTGTTGACAAGGGGTATTAATAAGATATTTCGTTCCATTTTACGTTTGTGTTGTTCTAAATATATTGGACAAGAAGAAAGTGAATTATTAAGTGCGAAAGCTGTAAATGAGATTAATAATTCGTTTCCAAATGATAAAATTGTTGTTTTGGATACCGGGTCGCCTATTATCTGGCATAATACGCTTTCAATTTTACATCCGATAAAAAAAGTAAAAGATAAAGTAACCGACCTTCAGCAACAGTTGGGGTGGGATGAGGCGATTATTGGGGTTCACGTCCGTCGGACTGATAATATGTCGTCTACCGAAATGAGTCCACTTTATTTGTTTGAAGAAAAAATCAGAGCCGAATTGCGACAAAACTCTAACGCTCGTTTTTATTTGGCCACGGATGATTGTTCTATCAAAGACAAGCTTAGAAATGAATTTGGTACTTGTATCTTAACCTATGACCCGGAACAAGCAGAACGCTTTACGAACGATGGCGAGATAAATGCTTACGTTGAATTACTTTTGTTGTCTTCCTGCAAAGAATTGTGGGGGTCATATTGGAGTAGCTATTCGGATATGGCTGCACAATTAGGCCAAATCAAAAAGACCACGATAAAAATAGACAATAATTAGTTTTTGGTAGATAATAACTAAATGAAATGGAATTTTATATGAAAAAAGCACTAATTACCGGTATCACCGGACAGGACGGCTCCTATTTGGCCGAATTCTTATTGGAAAAGGGCTACGAAGTGCATGGTGTCGTGCGGCGCAGCTCGTTTTCCAATACCGGTCGACTGACCGACATCTTATCCCGCATTACGTTACACGACGGTGACCTGACCGACTCCACGTCGCTCATTCGCATTATCGGCAGCGTGATGCCGGATGAAATCTATAATTTAGCGGCGCAGAGCCACGTGCAGGTTTCCTTTGACGTGCCGGAATATTCCGGTGACGTGGATGCCATCGGCGTCCTGCGCATTTTGGAAGCCGTACGTATGTTAAAGTTGGAAAAGACATGCCGCATTTATCAGGCCTCCACGTCGGAACTGTATGGCAAGGTGGAGGAAATTCCGCAAAAGGAAACGACGCCCTTCCATCCCTACAGTCCCTATGCCATTGCGAAGCAGTACGGCTTTTGGATGATGAAGGAATACCGCGAGGCCTATGGCATGTTCTGCGCCAACGGCATTTTGTTCAATCACGAATCGGAACGCCGCGGTGAAAACTTTGTTACGCGAAAAATCACGATTGCCGCCGCCCGCATTGCGGAAGGGATGCAGGATCATTTGGAACTGGGCAACTTGGACTCTCTGCGTGACTGGGGCTATGCCAAGGAATACGTGGAGTGTATGTGGCTGATTTTGCAGCAGGACAAGCCGGATGATTTCGTCATCGCCACCGGTGTACAGCACACCGTTCGCGAATTCACCACGCTTGCGTTTGCCGCTAACGGCATTACCCTCCGTTGGGAAGGGCAGGGTATGGATGAAAAGGGATACGACGTGAAAACCGGCAAAATGCTGGTTTGCGTCAACCCCAAATGGTTCCGTCCCACCGACGTGGATAACCTGCTGGGCGACCCGACCAAGGCAAGAACCGTGCTTGGCTGGAATCCGCAAAAAACGTCCTACGAACAGTTGGTTGCCATTATGGCGCAATACGACCGTCAGCAGGCACGGAACGAAAAGGCATTGATGGGGCAACTGAAATGATGGAGAAAAACGCAAAAATATACGTTGCAGGGCATCGCGGTATGGTCGGCTCCGCCATCGTGCGGGAACTGACACGCCAAGGGTATACCAATATCATCACGCGTACGCACGCCGAACTGGACTTGCTGAAGCAAGATGACGTCAACGCATTCTTCGCACAGGAAAGACCGGAATACGTCTTTCTGGCAGCGGCCAAGGTGGGCGGCATTATTGCCAACCAAAATCATTTGGCGGATTTTATGTATGACAATATGATGCTGGAAATGAACGCCATTCACGCCGCGTGGCAGAACGGCTGTAAAAAACTCGAGTTTCTCGGGTCTTCCTGCATCTATCCCCGTATGGCACCGCAACCCATGAAGGAAGATTGCCTGTTGACGTCGGCATTGGAAAAAACCAACGAGGCGTATGCGCTCGCGAAAATATCCGGGCTGAAATATTGTGAATTCCTGAACCGTCAGTACGGTACCGACTATATTTCGGTTATGCCGACCAACCTGTACGGCCCCAACGACAATTACCACCCGGAGCACAGCCACGTCCTGCCGGCATTGATTCGCCGCTTTCACGAAGCGAAAATGAATGGAGCCCCGTCGGTTACCTGCTGGGGAGATGGGTCACCTTTGCGCGAGTTTTTATACGTGGACGATTTGGCAAACCTGTGCGTGTTCTTAATGAACCATTACTCCGGTAACGAAACGGTGAATGCCGGTACGGGTAAAGAGCTGACCATCAGGGCCCTGACCGAAACGGTTGCCAAGGTTATCGGTTACACCGGCGAAATATTGTGGGATACGACCAAGCCGAACGGAACCCCGCGCAAGCTGTTGGACGTGTCCAAGGCCGAGCAGCTCGGCTGGCATTATAAAACGGAATTGGAAGACGGCATTCGATTGGCTTACCAAGATTTTTTGACCAATCCTATGCGTGCAGAAAGATAAATGAACGTAATTTTATTATCCGGTGGATCCGGGAAAAGATTGTGGCCGCTGTCCAACGATATCCGGTCCAAACAATTTATTAAGTTTTTCAAACGGGAAGACGGCACCTATGAATCCATGGTGCAGCGTGTGTATCGCCAAATCACGGAGGTCGATCCTGACGCCGTTGTGACGGTTGCCACGGCCAAAAACCAGGTATCGGCCCTGCACAATCAGTTAGGGGAATCCATCGGTATTTCCGTGGAACCCTGCAGGCGGGATACGTTTCCCGCTATCGTCCTGGCAGCGGCGTATTTGCGCGACGTGCAGGGTGTTTCCGAAGACGAATCCATCGTCGTATGCCCGGTCGACCCGTACGTCAATAACGATTATTTCCAATGCCTGAAGACGTTGTCACAACAGGCAGATAAAGGTGAGGCCAATTTGTGCCTGATGGGTATCACGCCGACCTATCCGAGTGAAAAATACGGCTATATTATCCCGACGTCAGCGGGGGCGGTCAGCACTGTCTCTGCGTTTAAGGAAAAGCCGACGGTTGACGTGGCTGCCGATTACATTGCCAGGGGGGCTCTGTGGAACGGCGGTATCTTTGCCTTTAAATTGGGATTTGTGCTGAACGTTGCGCAGAATATACTCGGCTCTTCGCAGTATCAGGAGTTATTTGATCAGTACGATACGCTCCCCAAGATTTCCTTTGACTATGCTGTCGTAGAGCACGAAAAGAATATACAGGTCGTTCGTTTTAACGGGGACTGGAAAGACGTCGGTACCTGGAATACCCTGACGGAAACTATGAGTGAACAGACCGTCGGAAACGCCATCGTCAGTGAGTCCTGCCAAAACGTGCACGTCATCAACGAACTGTCCGTGCCCGTCTTTGCTATGGGCCTGAAGAACGTCGTGATTTCCGCCTCGCATGAGGGTATTCTCGTTTCCGACAAGGAGCAGTCGTCCTATATTAAGCCCTACGTGGATAAAATCGACCAACAGGTGATGTATGCCGAAAAGAGTTGGGGGTATTACCACGTATTGGATATGGGGCGTGAAAGCATGACGATAAAGGTCGTTTTGCTGCCCGGACATCGGATGAATTACCACGCGCACCATTTCCGTGACGAGACCTGGACGGTCATTGACGGCACGGGAACGGTGGTGATTGACGGGGAAGAAAAAGCCGTTTCAGCCGGTGACTTTATTACGCTCCCGCGCGGATGCAAACACACCGTGATTGCAAACACCGAGATTACGCTGATTGAGGTGCAAACCGGTGAGAATATCAGCGTGCATGACAAAATTAAATTTGAGAATTAAAATTGATTTATAGATTCGTTTGGGCGGGGGATATATGATTACCAACACCGAACTGACTTCTCTTTTCATGCAGTCCACCGTATCGGACGCCATGGCGGATTATCGTCGCAGCGTCGCCGATGCGGACTATCCGCACTGGGATGCCGTGGTGCTCACGGCATCGAATGCGGCGCAGGCAGAGGGGTATCAAAAACAACTGGAATATCGTAAAGACAGACTGCCGGGCAGCACGGCGTTTTTTGTTGTACCCGACTTAGGGGATAAGCGCGTCGGTTCTGCCGGTTCTACGCTGTCCGTTATTCGCCGTTTGAAACAGGAATACGGCTCCTTTGCGGATAAGAAAATATTGGTTATCCATGCCGGCGGCAATTCCTCGCGCTGTCCGCAATATTCCGCCGTGGGCAAACTGTTCGCCCCGTTCCCGGCTGAACTCGACGGGCATCCCGCCACTCTATTCGATAGTTTCATGGTGACCCTGGCCGGTATGCCGGGACGTATGAAAAACGGTATGCTGCTGCTCTCCGGCGACGTGGCGCTACTGTTCAATCCCCTGATGTGCGACTTCGGCGATGCGGATGCGGCCGTCATTTCCTTCCGCGAGGACGTGGAGACGGGGAAAGATCACGGTGTGTATATTAAGAACTCCGAAACGGGTAACGTTAAATCTTTCCTGCACAAAAAGCCCGTGGAGGAATTGCGTGCTATGGGTGCTGTGGATGGGCAGGACACGGTCGCCATCGATACCGGTGCCATTTGGCTTTCTCCCGCTGTGTTGAACAGTCTTTATACTTTGATTGATACAGACGAAAAATATAACGCCCTTGTCAACGACCAGGTGCGTCTCTCCCTCTATTCGGATATAGCCTACTGCCTGGCGGAGGACTCCACCCGTGCGGCGTTTCAAAAGGAAACACCGGAGGGCACCTTCTGCCCCGAACTGTCCGCCGCGCGCGACGTGTTGTGGCAGGCCATCGGCGGGTATACGATGAAGCTCCTGACGCTATCCCCCGCAAAGTTTTTGCACTTTGGGGCCATTCCGGAGATTATGGCGTTTGTCAACCATGGTGTTGCCGGCTACGCCGATCTCGGCTGGGCGCGGCAGGTTTGTTCCGCTATGCCGGACGATACCGCAGCGGCGTATAATGCCGTTGTAGCATCCGATGCTGTCGTAGGGGAGGGCAGTTATATCGAGGTGTGCGACGTGCACTCCGGTGCCGTGGTCGGCAAAAATGCCTACGTGTCGTATATGACGCTTCAGGCGAATGACGTTATCCCCAACAACGTGCTGGTGCACGGGCTAAAACTCCGTGACGGCGTTTTTGTTTGCCGCATTATGGGTGTGAACGACAATCCTAAAAAGGATAAACTGTTTGGTATCGCACTGGATGAATTATCGCAAAAACTCGTTGCTGATTTGGGCGCCGACCTGTGGAATGCTCCGCTGTATCCCGTATGCGCAACCATACACGATGCGTTGCGTGCAGCGCTGAATTTGTATGCACTTTGTACCGGCAATGGCGACCTTGGCGCGTGGCAGCAGGCCAATAAGGTGTCGCTGTGTGCCGGGTTCAATTTGGCCGATGCGCAGTCCATCATTGATTTTGGTGACCGCTTGTCGCAGATTGTGACGATGGAAAACCTGGGCCGGCAAATACGTGCCGGTGTGCCCGTCAATGAAATACAGGGCGATTTTGCCCGCCTGACGGCCCATCAAGAGACGTGGCTGCGGGATACGCTTTCGCGTATGGATTTGTCCGATGCAGCAGACTTTTCGCACGCTTTTCGGCTGCAATACTATCTCGGCATTTTGTATCACAACGATGCGCTTGTGGCAGATTGCTTCCGTACCATTGCCGACGGCGTTGTCAACCATTCGTCCTATCAGCCGCCGATTGAAAAAGAAAAGAAAATTCTCCTTGACGGAGCCGAAACGTATTTGCCTTTGCGCGTCAACTGGGGTGGCGGATGGACAGATACCTGCCCGTACTGCCTGGGACAGGGCGGCATTGTGCTCAATGCGGCCGTCACAATCAACGGGGAAGATCCCGTACAGGTGGAAATCCTGAAAACCGAAAAGAAAACAGTGTCCTTCGTCCTGTGGGATATGGATGCCCGCGGTGAGTTCGATACCATCGAGCCACTGCAGAAAACGGGTGACCCGTTCGATTCGTTTGCCCTCCCCAAAGCGTGTCTGCTGGCCTGCGGGATTATCCCGCGCAGCGGCGGTAACCTGCAGGAATTGCTGACGGAATACGGCGGCGGTTTTGAAATCCGCTCCGGTGTCAAAAATATCCCTAAGGGTTCGGGTCTTGGTACCAGTTCCATTTTGGCTGCCGCAATGGTTTCGGCATTTTACTGGTTTTTCGGCATTGCACCGGGGGACGACGTCGTTATTCGTACCGTGTTGGCTGTGGAACAGATTATGTCTACCGGCGGCGGTTGGCAGGACCAGGTCGGCGGTTTGGTGCCCGGCATCAAATTGATTTCTTCGGGGTCCGGGTTTGATCAAGAACTGACGGTACAATCCGTCAAAGTGCCGGCTGCGGCTATGCAGGAATTGTCCGAGCGTTTTGCCATCATCTATACGGGGCAGCGGCGTTTGGCACGCAACCTGTTGCGCGACGTCGTTGGTCGCTATATCGGCAACGTCCCGGACAGCGTCTTTGCCCACAATGAAATAAAGAACGTGGCTTTGCGTATGCGTGACGCGCTGGTAGAGGGTAATATCGACGAGTTTGCCCGCTTGATGGACTACCATTGGGAATTGCTCGGCAAGATTGACAGCGGCATCACCAATTCGCTGATTGATACGATTTTCACGTCCATTGCCGATTTGATTGACGCCCGCATGTGCTGCGGTGCCGGCGGCGGTGGCTTTTTGCAGGTAATACTGAAAAAGGGCGTTTCGCACGCACAGGTCCATGAACGGCTGAAGCAGGTCTTCGGCGATTTCCCGGTGGACGTGTGGACGTGCAGTTTCGGTTAATGGTATGTTAAATTGTGAACAATAGTAGGAGTATTGACATTGGACGTAGCGTTTATCGTTTTACATTATAAAGCATTACAGGATACGGTTCTGTGTGTGGAATCCATCCTGTCATCACAGGAACCGGATTATTATCGTATCGTGATTGTGGACAACGGGTCCGGTGACGGCTCCGATGCCGTCCTGCGGGATAAGTTCGGCAATCACCCAAAGGTGGAACTGGTTGTTTCCGACACCAATCTCGGTTTTGCACGCGGGATGAATCTCGGGGTATCTTGGTTGCAGGCCGACGGATGGAACGGTTTTGCCGTTCTTTTGAACAACGATACGATATTGTCGCAACCCGGTTGGACAGCGCTCATCAATCAAAAGTATGAACAATATCGGTTCGGTGCATTAGGCCCCGATATCATGGACCTTGACGGCGGTCACCGCAATCCCTTTTATCATATTCCAATGACACGTGCATCCATCACAAAGGAAATATGGCGCATGCGGTTTAGCATCTTCATCCATTTCTTCCTGCATAATCTATCGTTCTCCCGCGGCAGGGCAGTGGCACAAACGGCTGAACGTCCGCAATCAACGACGGCCGATGACGTTGTCGGTTGCTCTCTGCAGGGCAGCTGCTTGATTTTATCTCCTGGGTATTTGGAGACGTATCACGGGTTATTTCCCGGTACCTTCTTGTATTATGAAGAAGCCGCTCTGCGACTGCTTTGTGATCGGCAAAATTTGCCCATGGTTTACTCACCGGCGTTGCAAATTCAACATACCGGCGGTGTTGCCACGGCGCGGGAAAATGTGGTACAATATAAACGGGAACAGTTTGCCAGACGGCAATCAGTCCAATCATTGTGCGCAATTAAGCGTGATTTATTCTAATGTTTCAACTCATATATAAATGATAATTTGAAAGGACGGAAGAATATGAAAACCATCCTCGTCACCGGCGGTGCCGGGTTTATCGGTTCCAACTTTATTTATATGCTGTTGGAGGAACGCCCCGAGTGGCGCGTTGTTTGCGTGGATGCATTGACCTATGCCGCCAATATCCATACGCTGACTGATGCCATGCGGCGCGACAATTTCAAATTTTATAAAGAGGATATCCGCAACCGTGAGGGCATCTTTGCCATCTTTGAAGCGGAACATCCGGATATTGTCGTCAACTTTGCGGCCGAGAGTCATGTGGACCGCAGTATCGAAAATCCGGGTATCTTCCTGGAAACGAATATCCTGGGTACGCAGGTGATGATGGATGCCTGCCGCAAATATGGTGTGCAGCGCTTCCACCAAGTCGGTACCGACGAGGTGTACGGCGACCTGCCGCTGGACCGTCCCGATCTCTTCTTTACCGAGGACACGCCGATTCATACGTCCAGCCCCTATTCGACGTCAAAAGCATCGGCAGACCTGTTGGCACTGGCCTATCACCGTACCTACGGTTTGCCTGTCACCATTTCCCGCTGCAGCAACAACTACGGCCCCTATCAGTTCCCGGAAAAGCTGATCCCCTTGATGATCAACAATGCGTCACAGGATAAAGCCCTGCCGGTGTACGGCGAGGGTCTCAACGTTCGCGACTGGCTGTACGTCAAGGACCATTGCTACGGTATTTTGGCCGTGTTGGAAAAGGGCAAAGTGGGCGAAGTATACAACCTCGGTGGCCACAATGAAAAGGCCAATATCGAGATTGTTAAAATCATTCTGCAGGAACTCGGCAAACCCGAATCGCTTATTACCCATGTGGGCGACCGCAAGGGCCACGATATGCGCTATGCCATCGACCCGGCTAAGGCCATGCGTGAACTCGGCTGGGCACCGATCACGATGTTTGCCGACGGTATCAAATTGACAATTCAGTGGTATCGGGAACACATGGACTGGCTGCACGAGTGCACGTCGGGGGAGTATACCAAATACTACGAAATGATGTATAAGAATAGATAAAGAAACGCGGCAGGGTGATTTCACCCTGCCGCTATCTCGTTTATATATACTATCATTGAAACTGTGCCCCGTACAGCCCGGCATAGAACCCATTCGCTGCCAACAGTTCCTCGTGCGTGCCGCGCTCGATGATCTCACCGTTGCGCAGAACCAGGATAAGGTCCGCGGTCTGAATGGTGGAAAGTCTGTGTGCGATAACGAAGCAGGTGCGGTGTTCCATCAGGGCGTACAGTGCTTCCTGAATCAGGCGCTCGGTGCGGGGTCGACGTTGGACGTCGCCTCGTCCAAAATGAGGATGGGGGAGCGTGCCGGCATGGCGCGGGCGATGGTCAGCAGCTGCTTTTGCCCCTTGGATATGCTGACGCCGTCATCGGACAATACCGTGTCGTATCCGTTCGGCAATGCCTCGATAAACGCGTCGATGCGGGCGGTCTTGGCCGTACCGATAGTAAAATGACGTCCAAATTTAAATCATATTATAAAGCGCGTGCGCAATAAAGTCAATGCATACGGGACGGTGTTCCGGTCGGCATTGATCTTCTTTAAAACGAAAAAACGTGTGGTCCTGTCACAAATATCTTGACATATTTCAAATGCGATGTATAATAAATATGGAAAATGCAGAACATAACAGCAAAATAGATATGTAAAATGAGGAGAACGTGCACATGGAACGGCTATTGATTGCCGATTTGATGAAATGGAAAGAGAACCCCAACCGCAAGCCGCTGATACTGAAGGGCGTTCGTCAATGCGGAAAAACCTTCCTGTTGAAGGCGTTCGGTGAACGTTGTTACAAAAACTATGCCTATTTCAATTTTGAGGAAAACGAAGCACTTAAAAATGTGTTTGAAAAAGATTATAACGTGGACCGAATTCTTTTTGAACTCGGTTTGTTTGCCGGTAAAACAATTGAGGCGGACAACACCCTGGTTATTTTGGATGAGATTCAAGAATGCGGCAGAGCCATCACCGCTATGAAATATTTTTGTGAAAATGCACCGCAATTCCACGTGGTGTGCGCCGGTTCGCTTCTCGGCATTGCCTTGCAAAAGCAATTGTCTTTTCCCGTCGGCAAAGTGGATTTCTTGACGTTATATCCGATGAACTTTTTCGAGTTTCTGCGTGCCGTTGAATCTGAACAGCTTGCAGAGTATGCGGCCGATTTCAAAAAAGGGGACACGTTACCGGACGTTATTGCAAATAAAATGGCCGATTATTTGCGCCAATACTATATGGTCGGCGGTATGCCGGAAGTGGTTTCAACCTGGTGCAGAACGAAGAATATGGAGGAAACGGAAAAGGTTCAGCAAGCCATCATCAACAGCTATGAACTTGATTTCGCCAAACATGCGCCCGCGAAGGACTTCCCGAAACTATCGGCTATTTGGCGGTCGATTCCGGAGCAGCTCGCCAAGGAAAACACAAAGTTTATGTTCGGCCACGTTCGATCGGGGTGGCGCGCCAAGGATTTGGAAGATGCACTCGAGTGGCTGATCGGTGCAGGGCTCGTCTATAAAGTGTGCAAAATAGAAAAACCGTTTATGCCGCTTTCCTCTTATGCGGACGATACCGCATTCAAACTGTACCTGGCTGACGTCGGCATACTGCGCAAACTGTCCAAACTGCCGTATGAAGTTATCTTGGACGCCACACCGGCATACGTGGAATTCAAAGGCTCTCTGACGGAAAATTACGTGCTTTGTGAATTGCTCCGTTCCATTGACGATACGGCATATTATTGGGCAAGCGGAAATACCGCTGAAGTGGATTTTGTTGTGCAATGCGGAAAAGAAACGGTGCCGATTGAAGTCAAATCCGAAAAGAACGTCAAGGCGCGTTCTCTTGCGGAATATCGAAAAAAATACGAGCCTGCCTTTTCTGTCAAAACTTCAATGAAAAGCGAAGTCAGCGGGGAAGAGGTGCTGAATATACCCCTGTATTTGATTGCAGCGCTGAAAAACTTTTTGTTGAGGTGAAGAAGCCGGTTCAAAAAACGAGGGGAACGTCAAATATTTATCACCCACCTTATAACGCAAGTGGGTGATAAAGTCAAATTGAAATGGATTACTGAAACTGTGCCCCGTACAGCCCGGCATAGAACCCATTGGCTGCCAGCAATTCCTCGTGCGTGCCGCGCTCGATGATCTCGCCGTTGCGCAGGACAAGGATGAGGTCCGCGTTCTGAATGGTGGACAGGCGGTGGGCAATGACGAAGCAGGTGCGGTGTTCCATCAGGGCGTACAGTGCCTCCTGAATCAGGCGCTCGGTGCGGGAGTCGACGTTGGACGTTGCCTCGTCCAAAATGAGGATGGGGGAGCGTGCCAGCATGGCGCGGGCGATGGTCAGCAGCTGCTTTTGCCCCTTGGAGATGCTGACGCCGTCGTCGGACAATACCGTGTCGTATCCGTTCGGCAATGCCTCGATAAACGCGTCGATGCGGGCGGCCTTGGCTGCCGCCTTGACCTCGTCGGGCGTGGCGTCGGGACGCGCGTAGGCGATATTTTCATACACCGTGCCGCCGAACAGCCAAGTGTCCTGCAGGACCATGGTGTAGGCCGCACGCAACGATTCACGGGTCAGACCCGTGATTTCTTTTCCGTCGATTTTGATGCTGCCCGACTGCGCGTCGTAGAACCGCAGGAGCAGGTTGATGATGGTCGTCTTACCGGCGCCCGTGGGCCCGACAATTGCCACCAGTTGCCCGGGAGCGGCTGACAGTGTCAGATGACGCAATATCGGCTTATCCTCACTGTAGGCAAAATTAACGTCCGTGAAGTCTACCTGCCCGCGGCAGGTTTCGGTGTCCAGCACGGCTGCGTCCGGTGCGTCTGCCGGCTCTGCCGGTTGGTCCAACAGGCGGAAGATGCGCTCCGCAGCCGCCGTGGCGGACTGCAACTCGCTGAAGATATTGGCGAACTCGTTAATGGGCCCGCTGAATTTGCGGGAGTACTGTACGAAGGCCGACACGTCGCCCAGCCCTATGCACAGGATAACCGGCCAGGTTTCGGGCCGCATTACGGTCATCATATACATAATCCCGCCGAAGGCCGTGACCAAAGCGAGCGAGAGGTTGTTGATAAAGTTAACGCTGGGCCCCACGACGGCGCCGTGGTAATCGGCAGCGTAATAGGCCTCCACGGCCGTGTCATTGTTTTTGTCGAACTGCCCGATAATGACCTCCTGCCTATCGTAGGCCGTGATGGTCTTTTGCCCGGACAGCATCTCCTCGGCGTAGCCGTTGAGTTGCCCCAGGGCGGCGGAGCGTTTGCGGAACAGCGGCTGAATCTTACGCGCCTTGTGGCGGGTAAAGAAAACGGAAATCGGGACCGTCACCACAAAGACGGCGACCAGCGGCGGTGCGATGGACAGCATCATATACAACGCGCCGAACACCGTAACGGCGCTGACGCCGATCTGCAGCACGTCGTTGGACAGCGAGGCGCTGACGGTATCCACGTCGTAGGAAATGCGTGAGATGATATCCCCCGTGGCGTGGGTATCGAAGAAGGAGACGGGCAGCTGCATCAGCCGCTCGAATATCTTGCGCCGCAGGACGTAGGTCACGCGCTGCGAAACGTGCACCATGACGAACGTCACGGCGTAGGAGAGCAGGGCAGAGGCAGCGTAGAAGGCAATCAACAGCGTGGCGTACTTCCATACGGTCGGCATATCCACGTGCCCCGGCACGATGGCGTCGATGGCTTTACCCGACAGCTTTGGTCCCGCCAATGCCAGCACGTTGCCGGCAATCATCAGCACGAAGACCAACAGGCAGCGCCATTTGTCCTCGAACAACAGGCGGCACAACCGTCCCAGCGTCACGCGCGCGGGGGCGTGTTGGACGGCTTCTTTTTCTTTGACGTCGTGCAGACGAGAAGTGCTGTTCAGCGTTTCGCTTTTTTGCCGCAGGGTGCGGGCGGAATGGTCCGCCTTATTTTTTTGATTCTTATCAGTCAAGGATAGCACCTCCCATCTGGGATTTGGCTATCTCGGCGTACACGGGGCAGTTTTGCATCAGCTCGTCGTGGTTGCCTTGACCGATGACGCGGCCGTTATCCAAAACCAAAATCAGGTCGCAGGACTTGACGCTGGATACGCGCTGGGCCACGATGACTTTTGTGGCACCCGCGCAGGCGCTGTCCAGCGCGGTACGCAGGGCGGCGTCGGTCTTATAGTCCAGGGCACTGGAGGCGTCGTCCAGTACCAAAACGTGCGGCTTGCCGGCAAGGGCCCGCGCAATCAGCAGGCGCTGGCGCTGCCCGCCCGAGACGTTGGTCCCGCCCTGTGACAGCACGCGGTCAAGCCCCTCGGCATTGGCGGCGATAAAATCGCCTGCCTGCGCCGTTTCTACGGCGGCCATGACCTGCTCACGGGTCAGACCCCGCCCGAAGTCGATATTTTCAAAAATCGTACCGTTAAAAATAAAGTCGCTCTGCTGCGTGATGCCGAACAACGTGTGCAGCTCATCCTGCGGGATGGTGCGCACGTCGCGCCCGCCGATGCGGACACAGCCCGTGTCGACGTCGTAAAAACGCAGCAGGAGTTTGACCAGCGTGCTCTTACCGCAGCCCGTCGCACCGATAAGTCCCAGCGAGCCGCCCGTGGGCAGGCTGAAATCGATATCTTCCAGGGCATAGCGGGACAGGTCCCCCTGTGCCGCATGGTAGGAAAAGGTGACGTGGTCAAATTGGATGCCGTACCCGCCGTCGGCGCTTTCGTCGTCCGGGGCGGGGAGCACCTGCAGATCCTCGGGCAACTCCACAACTTCCTTGATACGCGTGGCGGAGGCCGTG
>DCGU01000041.1:0-2563 GCA_002315325.1 Clostridiales bacterium UBA1770 | reverse complement strand
CTGCACGAACAGACGCGTGACGGCCAGCATGGCGGTGGAAATTAAGGTGAAATATTGAATGAAGCCGATAATGCGGCCGGGCGTGGACAGATTGTTCCCGACCAAATAGGCACCGACGACCACGACGCCGGTCAGTCCCAAATTGAGCAACAGGTTAATGAGCGGATTGCTCACACCCATAATCAATGACGCGCGTTTTTCACGGGCGACCAGCGCCGTGTTGGCGTTATCAAAACGGGTCTTTTCATCGTTCGTGCGGGACAGCGCGCGAATGACGCGGACGCCCTGGGCGTCCTCACGCACGGTGCACACCATACGGTCAACCGCCTTTTGCGATTGGGCATACAGGGGGATACCCTTTTTGGAAATGCCGAAAACGACGAAACAAATCAGGGGCAGCACGCACAGCATGACGGTTGTCAGCCGCCGGTCCAGGATCCAAGTGATGCACAGGCCGCCGACCAGCAAAATCGGGGCGCGCACGCCCAGGCGTTGAATCATGCCGATAAAATGATGCACGTTGTAGGTGTCGGTGGTCAGCCGCGCTTCCAGGCTGGGCACGGTGAGCTTGTCCACCTGCGCAGGGGAGAGGTACAGCGTGCGTTTGAACAGATCGTGGCGAATGAGGCGTGCTCCGTCGCGGGCCACGCGCGCCGCCATACGGTTGGCAATCACGTTGCACAACAAAGCGGCCCCGGCAAGCAGCAGCATAACGCCGCCCCACAATAAAATGGTGCGGACGTGCCCCAGCGGAACGAGGTCGTCAATGATATAGCTTAAAACGTAGGGCAGAGCCAGTTCGGCGAATGCCCCGGCCACCTTAATACTGAAACCGAGCAGCATCCACCATTTGAACGGCTTGACGTAGTGCAGGATAAAGCCCAAGTCGGTTGCCTCCCAAACGTGACGTGATGATGGTTCTTTGCTTTATTTGTTCTTGGAATTCTTTTCTTTTTCGGCGGCCACGCGCTCGGCTTCGGCCGCTTTTTTATCGGGGTTGAAATAGGTTTTGGACTCTTCGCGGTTGTACAGGCGCTTGAGGTTGGAACGGTGGGCGAACACCACCATAACGGCGGTCAGCACGGCCATGACAATGGCGGGGGAATCACCGCGACTGGATGCCTGCATAAAGGCGCGCATCAACAGGGGATACAGGAATGCCCCCATGACCGAGGCCAATGAGACGTAGCGCGTGGTGAAAAAGACGAGGGCGAAGATAAGGATGACACCGGCGGCGACGATGGGATGCACGGCGATTGCCACGCCGATGCCGGCAGCGACGCCCTTACCGCCTTTGAATTTGAAATACAGGGGGAACATATGGCCGATGATGACGGTGAACCCGGCGACGGCCATGCCCGTTTCACCGAATAACCACATGCCGAGGTATACGGCAGCCATGCCCTTGAGGACGTCACCCGCCAGTGTAAAGATAGCGGGGCCTTTGCCGTAGGTACGCAGCACGTTGGTGGTGCCGGCATTGCCGGAGCCGTGCAGACGCACGTCGTCGTGACGCAGAAGAGAGAGAATGATGCCGAAATTGACGGAGCCCAGCAGGTATCCGACGACGGCACAGGTAAAGAAGGCAAGTAGGGTAATCCACGCGTAGGCAGAGTCCTGCAGCGCGTACGCCTCCCGCCATTTTAGGAATAGGGATGAATATATTTGTATGGTTTGATCCATTGTGGGCCTCCGATTATGTTTCATTGCAAATGAAACAGAATGCAATTTGCACACCGTGCAAATTGGGATGATGTAAAAAATATATATTTATTATATCATAAATTTGAAAATAGAGTCAACATCTTTTCGTTTCTCCAAGGCTCCCTCGGGGAGTAGCCCGCAAGCGGGCGCATGTGTGCTTCGCACTCTATGCGGGAGCTGGCACGCGTAGCGTGACTGAAGGAGTTCTCCTTCCATGGTAATGAACCTGAAAAGCCCGCCTTGTGTAAAGGCGGGGGGACCGCCTTTGGCGGTGGGATGGATTTAGCCTGCAAGCAGGCACGTGTTCGCTCCGCTCTCTACGTGGTCCCGTGGCAATGAACTCTCAAAGCCGTCTCCTTGGAGTAGGGGCGCATAAAGAGCGGCCGCTTGCGGTGCTCACGTTTAGTGAGCAAGCGAATATGATAGCGCTTGCGCGTAACCATCGTAGGTGGTGGAAGGAGTTCATTTTTAACTAATGCATTATTTCAACCTATAAAAAAGCACACAAAATACATGCAGCGGAAACGTTCTCCGGTCTGTTTAAATAAGATGTATTTGTATGGTGAACTCCTTCCACCGCTGACGCGGTCCCCCTTCCTCAAGAGGACGGCTTTGAGTAACAACAGCACGCGTAGCGTGACTGAAGGAGTTCTCCTGCCGGTAATCTGTTACTTAAAGGCTCCTTCTTGAGGCATATCCCGCCGGGGGACGCAGCTGGCTGCCAAAGGCAGACTGAAGTGAGTTTAGTTTCCTTCGGAAACGCATGTTCGTTTCGCTCTCTATGCGCATCATACAAACACGCATTATCCCAACCAGCGAGAAAACGCCACAACCAAGCCTGCTCAGATTGTCAAGCCAA
>DCGU01000069.1:30972-41069 GCA_002315325.1 Clostridiales bacterium UBA1770 | reverse complement strand
GGAGAACGACAATCCCTCAGTCACGACAAGTCGTGACAGCAGCATAGAGAGCGAAGCGAACATGCTACGCGAAGCGTATTCACTTCTACACAAGGGAGCCTACGAGGGGGAACTCCTTCAGTCGCCTACGGCGCCAGCTCCCTCCCCGAGGGAGCCTTTTTAGGTTCAAACAAAACCCACCCGCGGCGGCTTGCGCCATCCGCGGGTGGGCTTTTTAAATCAATTCAAATTGCTATGCAATTTGTTCCTTAACGTGCGAAGCACATTTCACATGGGCGTATGCCCATATTTCACAAATCCCGTACGGGATTTATTTCACCGAACAAATATCAGTTCGCATACGTTAACTGATATTTGTTCTTATTCCGCTCGTACGCCGAGTTCGAGTTGATAATCTTGACCTGCCCTGCACCGAGGTAGCCGGAGGTCGCCGTACCGTCGTCGCCGCTCAACTGAATTGTCACAGTGGAAACGCCGGTGCCGGGATCGATCACACGATAGACCTCGATCGTCAAATCGTCCACGGGGTCGTATACGTCCGGCATACTGCCCGTATACAGGCCTGCGGTACCGTCCACGAATTCCGGCTGGATATTGCTGTGGCGCCAAGTATCGCTCTCCTCCGTGCCCGTCTTTCCGACGTAGCAGACGCTGCCCAGGGCCGTGTCGGCCCCGAAATCGCTTGCTGCCGTGCAGTCGGCGTTGTACGTGCCCCAGACGAAGTCCAACGTGAAGTCGTCGCTGACGGAGATGGTGCCGTCCTCGGCACCGATGGCCAGGTACTTATCGTAAACCGAAACGTACGAGTAGGCCACGGAACCGGCCGTGGAGCCGATATAATACAGGCCCGGCTCGTTGATCTCGAACGTGTGGGCAATCAGGTGGTCCCAACCGCTGTTAAAGGTTTGGCCTCCTGCCGTTGCCTGCAGGGTGGGAAGATAGTGGGGTGCCATCTCGCCCGCGAGATATACGGCCGAAGCACCGCTCGCGACAGACCCTGTGCTGTTGGGCAGAGGAATGGCGGCATAGGGCGTATTGCGGGTGCGTTTGAGCACCGTGGCATAGTCCGCTGCCGTGATATCGCTCGTCTTACCGTTGACGGTCAGGGTGCCGCTCTCGGCATTCAGGTCTGCCGCCTTCCACAACGCCAGCCAGCGCAGCGTTTCGTCGTACTTGTCCACGGCCTGCTCGGTCGTGGCAATGACGTTGACGAATACGGGATGCGACTCGGTTGCGTAAGGAATCAGGACGACGATACCGCCTTCGGGCGCATAGTAGGAAACGTTTAAAACGTCCTCGGTGCGGTTGCCGGTGGTGATATCGCGCTTGTTGTAGGAAGACCCCACCTGCACAAAGGTCGATGCGAAGTTGGAGGCATCGAAGTCGATACCGCCCTCGAAATAGATCGAATAGTCGGCGTTGTCCATCTTGCTGCCGTCCTCCAGGCTCCAGCCGGCCTCCCAGTCAATGACGCCCGCATAGGTCATCATGTACTGTTTCAGGTCGGAAATCGTCGTGATTTCGTGGCTGAAGTTGCTGTAGTCGGCACCGCTTGTGGGCAGACCCTCTTCAAAGTAGACGTACTGGCCGCCGCCGTGGGAATGGCTGCCGCCCGTTGCGTTACCGCTGATACCGACGGCATACAGCGTAATCGGCACGCTCGAGGTACCCATAGTCACGGCATAGCCGCCGTTCGCGGTAAAGTTGAGATAATAGGCGCTGCCGCCGCTTGTCGCGAACAATTGCTGGCCGTTGTACGACAGGCCCTCTGTCACGCCGCCCAGGCTCAAGGTGCGGTCACACCCCACGTTGTGTAAGGATATGCCGTTGGTCATATCGGTGGACGTCGTCAGTGTACCCGTCTGCTGCCAAATATAGCGGTTGTTGACGGAGAGACAATATTGTGCCGGGACGTTGGCATCATATTGCATCAGGCTCTTGTTGCCGGCGAATAACAGCGATACGTCAACGAAGGTGAGTTCGTTCTCGGCGTTGTAGGTCAGCGTATAATAGGTGCCGTCCAGTACCGCCATAATCATATACTCACCGTCAATGCGGTGGTCGATGATGCCGGACAGGGCCGAATCGTCGCCGCCGAAGGTCGTAATCTCATGCGGGTTAGCCTTGACCAGCGGCAGGGATTCGACGGTGACACCGTCGGACGCCATGCCGATG
Organism: Clostridiales bacterium UBA1770; assembly: GCA_002315325.1. GTDB lineage: Bacteria > Bacillota > Clostridia > Oscillospirales > CAG-272 > UBA1770. Next base: position 38,894 of record DCGU01000069.1, on the reverse strand, counting down.
CTGAAGGTTTGGTACACGATATCTTCAATCTCGTTGTGGAGCTGATACATCGTCACCTGCGTGCCCGCCTGTGCGATGGCGATATCGGTGGTGAGTTTAAAGGTTAAGGACGACGCATCAAAGTACAGATACGTTTCCACGGGGGTGCCGTGCGAGGCGTCACTGTAGCCCAGCAAGTACCCGGTCGACTGCGTGTGCAGGTTCCAGGTGTAGGCCGAGATATCGCCGCCCAGGTCGGAAACCGTCACCAAACACGGCTGTGCCGCCGACGTGGTGTGGCTGCCGGTCATTAGGTACAGGTCACTGCCGTCGAAACCGTTGTTATCGAAGATGAGACGGTAGTCGGAACCAAGCTGGTCCCAAACCGATGCGTCGAATACCGTGATGTTGTCGCCCGCCAGGGTATCCGTAAAGATATCCGTGATATCCAGCGTCACCGCCGTTTCGGGCGAGGAGACTGCCAGGGAATAATAGGACGTGCTGCTGTCGCCCGCCACCTGCGCGACGAGCAGGTATCCGGCCGACGCCACGGAGAGCGAGGGCGTGATTTGCGCCTTACCGTTGAGTCGCGTGGCGACGTCGGTCACGGCGTCGAAGTCGGTATTCTTGGTCACCTTGTACAGACTCAACTCGGTCGCGTTGGCGGCGCTTGTTGCATCAAAGCGGGCTGTGCCCAATTCTGCTTTGTAGGTCCAATAACAGTCCTTGGCGCTGGCAGGGACGTACAGGCGGCTGCCGTCCGACGTGTTAATACACAATTGACGGCCGCTGCCGTCCACGCCGTACAGCGAGAAGCGGTTATTAATGGTGGCGGCCGACCAAACGTAGGCGGCCGAGACGGTTGCGGGGACACCCGAACCTTGGTCCACGGCCTGCACGATATCCGTCGCGGTGGAGTCGCGGCAGGCCAAATAGTATGCACCGCCCTTGACCACGGCAAAGACGTAGGTCTGCCCGCTGCTCACGCTCGTGGCAGGCTGGGAAGTGCTCACGTTATACGTGTCGTTGCCGGCACTCGTGGCGGGATACAACAATCCCGTCGTACCGGGGTCGTTTGTCACAGCGGTAAAGTAATTACCGGTTTCAGCATTCGTCACGACGTCAACGCTATAGCTGGTATTGCCCTCATCCTTGGTAACGGTCCAGAGTCTTGACTTATAGGTCAGGGTATCGTTGCCCTCGTACCGCCAGTCGTACGTCGTCGGCATAGTGGACGAGGCAGTCAAATATCCCGTATCACTGACAGCCAAATACCGATAGTTGCTCTCACTGGTCATCGTGTTGACATAGACCAATTGTTTACCGATATTGTTGTTGCCGTCGATGGCGACCAGATGATAGTTGGTATTGCCCGACAAGAACGTAGCCGCGTCGTCTGTGGTTGCACCAAGGTCGTAGGAGATGAGAGATGACCCATTATACCCCATCAAATAATAGGATGCGGTATTGTTGCCGGGATGATTTTCGTCCGTCGGCATTTTTCGTACGGCAATCGCATAGGTATCGCCGGTATTGAGTGAACCGTAATAGGGAGACCAGGTAGAGCCGTTTTTGCGGAAGACAATGGTGGTACCGCCAACCATAGTATTACCATTTGCTGGAACAATTGAAAAACCATTTGATATGGAAGAAATACCAAAAGTTCCCGGAGAAACAGTTGATACATTTAAACCGTTACTATCATTATAACCAAAAACACTTTGCGTTGTAGATAGTGTAATAACTTTTGACGAAGAAATGGATGTCGGAGGCGTCAAGTAATACAAATTGGTATCAGAAAATTTAAGAGAATATTTAGAGCCAACCTTTGTAACTTGCAAATTATAAGCAGTATATTCGCTAACGTTATCATCAAAGTCAAAGACAAGGTTGCCTCCATTTGATGAGTTTGGAGTGCCTATATTGATAATTGTAAAAGAAGAACCACTATGTCCAACCAAATAATAGCGAGAAGTCGAATTGAGTAAAAGCCATCGATTAGACCCATCAACAGTATTATTTGAAGATGATGTTTTTGTTAGTGTATAACGATAATATTCCTCGCCCCAAATGTACGTTCTGGTTTCAACATTTGAAACATAGTATAATTGTGCATAATACGAAGTTGAAGTATTCAACCGCACACTTGATGAACTATAACGATAAGCATAATATGTATCACCTACTAAATAGGCATATTTTAATAAGGCACCAGACCGTGTAAAATAACCAATAGGGTCAGCTTCACCTAAATACAATTCCCCTTCTGCATCTACATTGGCGTATGTTGTATTGTCTTCTGCATTATACAATCTATATCCACCACTAAATGAGCTGAGTCTCCATTTAAAATGATTATCAAGACCATCTGCCGAAGACGCTTCTATAACGGCAATATTTCCTGAATAATTACCAATTGCATACGTCTTTGAATTAACAACCGCAACCAGAAAATAATATGCTTCAGTTGAAATAGTACTTATTGGTTGAAATGAAACTGAGTTATATAAATAGATATTTGAAGAATCAGTACCCCAATTAACACTATTATCAAGTTCACCGGTGGACGTTTTTTCATATATAACTCCCGCCTGCTGCGCATTCAATGTAGATGAAGATTCGTCCGTAAATATCAATCCCACCTGCCCGGCCGAGGTACCAAACGTGCTGTTACCGACCTTATCGGCGTTGATCAGCGTCCAGTTGCCGGTATTGGTCTTGGTCAGGTCCCAGCGGTAGTCGCCGGAATAAGGCTGGAGCACGTAACCGGACGACGAGAACAAACCACCGGAGCGGTACAGGCCTGCCACACCACCCAGGCCCGCCTTGTTGGCCGGCTGGAAGGTGATTTCGTTGTCCGTAATGTCCGTGGCATACGTGATGGACGTATTGTTATCGTAATACTTTTGCAGCCAAATATAGTTCTGTATCGCCATATAGTTGGCTTCACTCAGGTTCGTCGTCAAATAGCCCGACATACTTTGCCATACAATCTCATTGCCCGTGGAGCCCAAGCCCGTGGCACCGGCCGCACTGGTACCGGCGATGACGAATTCACCGCTCTGCAGCGTGTCGCTGCCCCAGTCGTCCACACGGTCAACACGATAGGTCGCCTCGACGTGGATCAGGTAAATCCGGGCAGCGTTCGCTATATTGGTTGTCAAGGACCAGGATACCGTTTCCCCATTTTTGGTTGCCGCCAAATAGTAGGTGGTACTATTAATAATGGTGGACAACCGTTTACCAACGATATCGTAATGCCAGGTGGCCGTATTGTTGGTCACGTTAGATGCGACGTTCTGCGTCGTGACAGCCGACGTGCCGTTGGGAATCAAGTAATTAGCGCTGCCGCTGTTGGCTGTCGCCACGTGGGCAAAGCGCAACTCAGCGCTGTCGGACGTCTGCGTCCAGGCGGCACCGACGGGCACCATGACACTGGCACCGGGATTGGTCAGGGACTGCTGCACCTGGGCTGTGACGTCCGTCCCGCCCATGGTCAACGTCCCCTCGTCGTTGCGGGACAATGCCGCATAGCGGGTCTCGTCGCCCGTGCCGAAGGCAGCGGCAATCATATAGTCAAAGTCCTGTACCAGCGTGTCGCCCGTGTCAGATACAGCCGACAATACTTCCGTCGTGGTCATGCTCCCTGCCTCGTATACGTAGGGCATATCGGTCACGTAGCAGCCGTTATCACCGCGGACGACCAGGTCCAGCGTGCCGGGGTTGGAACCCAAATGCAGGAAATTATATTGCAGCGAACCGTGGAAGCAGATCATACCGCCGTAGGCACTGTAGTAATAATCTTGGAACCAATAGGTATGCGACGAATACAAATTGAACGTGGTGGCGGCGACGATGGAACCGTTGATGGAGCGCTGTGACGCACTGTTGAGCTGCAGCGTACGGGAACCGGTCGTTGCGGAAATACCCAGGTACAGCTTGCGGCTGCCGGTGCCGTTGTAGAATTGGTTATCGTCGTCGTACGAACCCTGTGAGGAGGAACGCTCATAGTTCCACACGTAGTTGGAAATATCATACGTCGTGACAAACGTCGCCGTGCGGTTGCTGACCGTACCGGACACGGTATATTTGCCGCCGATATTATAATAGGAGAGCGCCGACCCGTTGGTCGATGCATCGGTACGACCCGCCAAAACGGGAGCCTCGATGCTGGTGCTGTCGCCGATGGGGGCCGTGGCAATAAAGTAAACCTTGGATGCCGAGAGGGTGCCCGACGGGTCGACCAAACCGAAGGATGCATAGGTATATTGCGTCTTGACCTGATACATCGTGGCGGCAAAGGATATGCCGCTTTGCGTGTCATTATTGTACAGTGCAAACGACGTGCCGCTGATGCCGAGGTATTTGCTGCCGTCCACCGTGAAGAAGCGGTGGTTCACGGCGTCGTAGCGCCATATGGTATTATTGCCGATAGACAAAGTGGTCCCAGCGTAAGACAGCGTAAAGGTATCGCCCGTTGCGCCGCCGCCCGTGGGCGTCAGCGTCCAGCGCAGCGTCGCCATCGTGGTATTGTCCACGCTCGCAGGACTAATGGAAACAGCGCCTCCGCTGCGGTTGACGGCATAGGTATCATTGCCGTTCTTAATCGTGACGACGTAGTCGCCGGCCGCCAGCGTGGAGCTCTGCGCGTCGACCATACTCGACCCCGCATAGGTGATATACAGCGGGTCGTCCACGTCGGGCACCAAACGGTACAGGTGCAGGGTCACACCGGACGCAGCACTGCCTGTGATAAAGTTCGTGCCGTTATAGGTGAGAGTATTACCGTCCATCGTCAGCGTGCAGCCGCTGCCGGCAGTCGCATAGGCGATGGATTGCTGCGAGGCGGAACCGGCGGCTGTACTGCCGTCGTGCGCCAAATATAAGGTGCCGCTCATACGGTCGACCAAAGTGAAGGTAGAGCCCGACACGTTGCCCATCAGCCATACGTAATTTTTGTTGGCGTTGTAGGCATTCAGTGTCACGCTGGCGGGCGCCTCATCGGTGTTCCAAGCACTGGCCTGGGCCGAAATCGTCGTGGTACCGGCCGACGTGGTCTGGGTATCCAAACCCAGCATCGTATAGGTTCCGCCCTGCTCTGCGGCGATGATATATTGGTCGTTTTCCACCAAATCTGCGGTGGACGTCACCTCACGCAGGATATACCCATTGGAGATAGCATACAAACGGATATCGGCATAGGTGCCGCGCGTTTCACTGAAATAGAAACTGTTATTGGCAGGGTTGAACGTCAGATAATGCGTGAGCGTCGTGCTGCCCGACGTCGTGGTATAGTACATAGCGCTGTTGCCCAGGTCATAGGACAGGCCCACAGCGGCCGTGCTGTTGCACAAGCTCGGCTTATCGGCATTGACCCCCAGCCAGTTGCCGGTAAAGCGGCAGTTTTCAAATTTGGCCTGCGTGGCAGCGTTTTCCACCTCCCACAGGGCGGACATATACAGCGTCTTGGAGCCGCTCTGGTCCATAACGTAGTTGGTGACGTCGTTGTCCTCGTCGTCAAAGGAATAGACGGCCTCACCGGCATTGTTTAGTCTTGCCTTGATTTTGACGGCATAGTACGAGTAGCCGCCCACAACGTCGTCGTCCTGCACACGCGCGCATATCAAATACTTGCCGGCATCGATGACGGAGCCCGAGTTATCGGGGTTGGACACACCGGTATATTTGGATTCACTGACGGCGGCGGCCTTACCGATGACGGCAGACTGGCTGCCCTCGTCGCCCGTGTAGCGGTATTCGTCATTGCAATACAGCACGCAGGTATTGACGGCGTGCGTATTGTCGTTGAGCACCGACAGCGTTACGGTGCCGTTGCCGTTGTCAATGGCATTAACGACAGTTTCCGGCCAAATGGAACTGATGACGTTGCCGCTGGATGACAACAGGAAGGTATAAGAACCCATGGCGAAGGTCTGGTTGGCCTTGACCAGGTTTTTGCCGTTTTGCTGCACGTTTGACAGCGTATAGTAGGTGGCACCGCGTTCACCGGACGTACCGGCGGTGGTAACCAGTTCGTATACGGCGTCGGCAAACAGACAGCCGCCGACGTTACCGTTACCGGTAAAGAAATCCTCGATCAATTCCTGCACCGGGATGCCGCCGATGGTGGCACTGTCGCCAAAGGCACCGACCGTGGTATAGGCAGAGTGGTAGTTGACACCCGCCGTGGCGATTTCAATGGTGGATTGGCCCGCCACGCTGATATTGCCGACGTTGCCCAATACGTGGCCGGCAAAGATACCGATATGACGTTCGTCACTGTCGTCGTCCTTCACGGTGTTATGTCCTGTGAACAGGTCCAAAACGGCAGACCAAACCGACGCCAGTTTGGTGACGTCCTCGGTACAGCTGATATTGATATTATACAGAATCACGTCGTGGACGTTGGCACTCGCACCGATGGTACCGAACACGCCGACGTCCACGGGGTTGTCGGCAGCGTTGGCGGATGCATCCAGTGCGATGGTCTCGTTGGCGATCATTTGGCGCACGGGGGTCATTTGGCTCTGGGGGATATACGTCAGGGTCGACGTCAAATCCAATACGATTTTATCGTTGACCTTGGTATAGGTGTGCGGCACGGCGTAATACGTGCCGGCGGGATAGTCGGCAGGGTTCAGCGCCGTGGCGTCGTTTTCGACGTAAACGGTGGAACCGACGTGGGTGATTTGTACCGTCTCGATACAGCCGCTGTAGTACACGGTGCCCAGCGTCGCATCGTTGTAGGCGTATACTACGCCGGCCAGGTCATCCATAAAGGGATAGGACACCGTACCGACAGGGGCAAAGCTGCCCTCGTCCGCCAGGTCCAGCAGCTGCATGGTCTCGGTGTTGAATTCCAGGCAGAAATAGTAGTGGGTCGCGCCGGAGGCGGTTTTAGAGGAGACAAGTTTGCCCTCGTTGTTCAGTTTGATCAGGTTGTTCCAACGCGACACGTTGTCGATGACAAAGGGATTTTCCGGGGTGGTGCCGTAGCCGGCCTGGTTTCGCATGTCCTCGTACAGTACGTCAAAGGCGTCCAAACGGACCTCACCGTTGACGGTGAGGATCCCGGCGTATTGACCGCGGTAGGTATAATAGGCGAATGCGGCGGCGCACAGCGCCAAGCACAGCAAAAGCACAGCCAAAAGGACCACGCCCGCGCGCGGTAAACGTTTATGCAATTGTGCACTTTGTACGCGGCCTTTGAGTAGTTTCATTTTGCTTTCCTTTTTGGGGGTGGACCCCGAAGTCATCGCGGTGCAAGCGCATCGGCGACGTGATTGTTGATTATATAGTAAAATGGATTCTTTAATTTTAGTTTAGATTGCCTGTCTTTTCTGTGACAATTTGGTTGATGAAGAGGCAGACACCGGGGAAGTTGTTATTGACTTGAATGTTGGGAATACGAAGAACAGTAATGCCGAATTGCTCCAAGTATGCTGTTCTTTCGGTGTCCTTTTCTATACCGATTTCGGTATAGTGTTGGGAGCCGTCCAATTCAATAACGAGATTGGCGGACGGACTGAAGAAATCGGCTATATATTTGCCAAGTACTTTTTGACGGATGAACTTAACGGGATACGTACGCAAAAAATCATACCATAGGTGACGCTCTTCTTTGGTCATATTATGCCGCAATTGTATTGCTAAGTGCGTAATCGCCGAGTTATGTTTTCTATCCATATCGTAACCTCAACGTTTTATGTAATAGACCTGCAGGAAGACAATCCTCCCACCGCTTTCAGCGGTCCCCCCTCCTTTACACAAGGCGGGCTTGGTTGGGGTATTTCTGCCAACGATGCAATAAGATTGTGCGCACGTTATTTCAACAAAATGCAGATATGCTTTATTCGTAGGCTCCCTTGTGTAAAGGGAGCTGGCGCCGGATTAGGCGACTGAGGGATTGTGCCCTAATCGATTTTCACAAATGATATTTCTAT
>DCGU01000069.1:26425-30912 GCA_002315325.1 Clostridiales bacterium UBA1770 | reverse complement strand
CCACAAAATCTATGGCAATTTACAATTGATTGAACAAATTGGTTTTATGATGTGCATGCCTTTTTGGCACAATCCCTCAGTCGCCTATGGCGACAGCCAGCATAGAGAGCGTAGCGAACATGCTACGCGAAGCGTATACACTTCTACACAAGGCGGCCTTTTTAGGTTCATTGCCTTTGGAAAAGAAACGGCCTTCCCGGGTTTGCTAAAGCAATCCCATGCTCTGCCTACGGCAGCTCACCTTTTCAGGTTCAATGCCAGGGAACCACGTAGAGAGCGTAGCGAACACGTGCCTGCTTGCAGGCTAAATCCCTCCGTCACACTGCGTGTGACACCTCCCTTTGCACAAGGCAGGCTTTTTAGGTTCAGTGCCGTCCCGAAATGCATCGATAGATGCATTTCCCTTCATACACAGGCGGTTAATTACCGCCTGTGTATGAAGGAACTGTCCTAAACTCCGAGTTCATTGTCAACGTTGTTTTTAATATCAGCTTTGTATGTTCCGTATCACCCAAAGAGTTCAACCGCTGGGTGATCAGGTTCTCGTCGGCCTGAACACGGACGTAATAGATAATACGCAAACGCGACGTGGACGTTTCCCCATCCGTCACGACCTGCTTATAGCGGGCCGAGGCGAGCGTGGTCAATGATTCCGACACGGAGTCGTTCAGCGTCCCGCTTTGCGTGCTGCCGGTTGCACCGGCGCCCTGCACTGCCGTATTGCTGATAATCTCGGTATAGGATGCCGTTTGCGCCTCGTGCAGTGCGGTATGGCCCTCGCCCAATACGATATTGGCGTCGGCACCGATGGCGTAAGACACGGTATAGAACGGGAAACGCACGTAGGCGCCGCCTGTCGTCGTATAGGGTTGGTTGTCCTCATCCACACCGGCATAGGTCATATTGGCAGAAATGATGGACTGCAGCGGCAAACGCGAACCGTAGGTAAAGAAAATATCCGAATCGTATATCACTTCAAACACGTAATACAACGTGTTGTCGGTTTCACAGAAATACTCGCTGCCCCAGCGGAAAAAGCTGAAGTTCAAATCAATCGGGATGCTCGCCGTCCCGCCGGTGGTCACGGCATCGTATTGCGTCAGGGTGCCGTCGTTTTTGAGCAAATAGACGTTGAGCGTAAAGGGGATGTCCGGTGCCGTCTCGAGTGAGACTGACTTGGGGTTGGGAAAATAGAACCAAGCGGACGCCGTGGACGTGAACAAAACCGAGACCAAAAGGAGCGGCAGGCAGGCCATGATCAGCGCACGGGTCCAAATATGCAATTTTGTACGGGTTTGCTTTTTCATACTCTGCTGCTCCTTTCTTCACACTTGGCACAAGTCCTGCGGACAAAGTGCCAAGGGGGACAAAATTTATCGCTTGCGGTGAATTTTGTGGGCATCGACTCTCTTCCGAGGGTGTTAACTAAAAAGCCGTCTCCGACGGGGAAGGTGGCACGGCTTGCCGTGACGGAAGGAGTTCAAAATTTTACAAATCTTATTCCAACCAAAAAAACGAACGACAAATATCAATTTATTTTTTTCTTCAGTGAAAGGTGAATTTCAACTTAAAAATGAAATCTGAAGAAGGATGAACTCCTTCCACCGGCAACGCCGGTCCCCCTCCCTCGGCGATGGAGGCTTTGGGATTCATTGCCACGGAACCACGTAGAGAGCGGAGCGAACACGTGCCTGCTTGCAGGCTAAATCCACTCAGTCGCCTACGGCGCCAGCCCGCATAGAGAGCGAAGCGAACATGCGCCCGCTTGCGGGATACTACCATTTGCACAAGGTAGGCTTGGTGGGGGCGTTCTCTCGCCGGTTGAAATGAGGTGCATTTGTATGATGCGCATAGAGAGCGAAGCGAACATGCGTTTCCGAAGGAAACTAAACTCACTTCCACCACCTACGATGGTTACGCGCAAGCGCTATCATATTCGCTTGCTCACTAAACGTGAGCACCGCAAGCGGCCGCTCATTATGCGCCCCTCCCTCGGCGATGGAGGCTTTATGGATTCATTGCCTTTAGATGCATTCCGCATCAATCACATCCGTGCAAGCACGTCTGTCCTGCTTTTGTTGCCCCCTATCGGGTTCAATAAAATCAGTTTTCTGCCGAGGCGATGACGTTACACCCTGAAATGGCAAGGACACAGTCCTTTTCCACGTCCTGTGACGCCTCGGTGTCGCGGTACCATATCGGCATAAATACCATAAAGCTGACCATTTGCGCACCGGTTTCGTCCGTCCAAACGTTGTCGGAAATCACGGAACCGGTCCAATCCATGCCCGAAACCGTCACAATCACGTAAACGTTGGGCTCACTGTCCTCCGCCAGCCAGAAGCTGTTTTGTGCACTGCTGGTAAGGCTCGCAGGTGACGTTGCGTTGTTGATATGCAAATTGCCGTTGATGGGACGCACGGTATATTCGTAGCTTGTGCCCTGCCGTGAACGGTGGAGCACTGCCAATTCCACCTGGTTTTCTTCCACCGTCAAATGGGACAGGAAGGTACTGTACGAACCGGTCGATGCCGAAGCAGTAGCGGAGGCACTGGCGTCCAATTCCAGGGAAACACCCAATTGCAGGTTTTTACCGGCAGCCTGTTGCAGGGTGGAATACAGGACGTTGATGACGAACGTGTAATATTTGCGGTCGCCGGGGATATAACCCTGGCGTACGGTACCCGTGGTACCGCCGATGAGGTATTGCGTTTTATTCAAGTCGGATTCAAAACCACCGGTTACACCGCGTGATGCGGAAATAATATCGCCGGAATCAATGGCGACACTGTCGTTGGTTTGGACCCACGCGATTGTTTGCGTGACGCAAACAATCGACAAAAGGAGGCACAAACCACAAAGCAATATAAGTTTAATTTTGGATTTCATATTGTGCCTCCTTTTGTAAAGACTGTGCTGACAGCACAGGATTTGAAATGCAACGCTTGCGGTGCATTTGAAGAGATGTTGTGATGAACGTTCTCCAAGCCGCCCTCTTGAGGCAATCTCTGCGGAGGGAGTAGCTGGCGCCGTAGGCGACTGAGGGAGTTCATCGTTATATAAAGCATTATTTCAAGCGGGAATAAAGCACATGTACTTCGTATGGCAAAATCATTCTCTATTTGGTTGAAATGCAGCGTATTTGTATGATGAACTCCTTCCACCGCTAAAGCGGTCCCCCTTCCTCAAGAGGACGGCTTTATAGGTTCATCACCACGGCAAGGAGAACGGCTGCTCCTGTCTTAGCTTCCAGCGCACAAGTGCGCAAGTGTTCGCTTCGCTCTCTACGAGGCAAGCCACCCCCGTGATTTGCTGAAAGCAAATTACGGCGAATCTGACAACGTCAAGCTCACTCTAAATGCCGTTCCTGCGTACGTCGCAACCGCATTATCGTTCTGCCCCTCGATCCAAATGATGACGCGGATGCTCTTGGTATACATCGTCATCTCGGTGGTCTGACCCACTTGTGACGGCACGGCCTTTGGCAGCGTCAGCGTGATATAGGGCGCGCTTTGGTCCCCTGCCGGGATGGAAGCATCGGTGCCGACGCTCTTAACGCCGTTCACGGGATTGGCAGCACCATAGTTATTAGTGCCTTCCGTCACACGGAACTGTGTGGTGACACCGTTGACAACCACGGCACAGCGCACGGCCTTATACAGGTCGGAGCCGGAACTGGTCGCAGCGGAACCGCAGGCGATCGTCACGTTGGACAAGCGCAACGTGATATCCTGGGTGTAAGTATTACACAGGTAAAAGGTCTGGTCGATGATATACTCATTGGCCTCGGCGTCGTCCAACAACACGAACCAATCACCCGTCACGTCGGTGTTGACCGTACCGTTTGCCAATACGTCGCTGGGCAGATAGAAATGCTCGGCGTCGACAGAACTGACGGGGTTCAAAATACGGTCACTGGTAATGCCGACGGTCGTGGTAAAGTCGTAACTGTCCCAGGTGTTCGAGTTAAAGGAGGCCGGGACGTTGGGGTGCGTCGTGGCAAAGACACCGCGCGGCATGATGATGTGCACCGTCATATCGTTGGCACGCGTCTTGCGGTTGGTGACGACCCACGCCACGGTGGATGTGACGGCACAGAGGCAGAGAGTGATACAGAGAACGAGGGGGAGGAATTTCATGATTGCGTTATTCATTTTTTTCATCATTGCATCCTCCAATTCTCTGGTTATTATATATATCTATATTAATTCACGCGTGCACGCGCGTGAGCGAGATTGTCAAATTGATTTTTGGATGGGGGGCTACTTGCACAGCAAGTAGGCAGGAAGATGGGGGCAGACTGGGGGTAACTACACTTATAGCCCCAATGCTTCTTTCACAAACCGATCAATATATAGGCATACGCCTTGGAAATTGTCGTTGATTTGATTGTTGGGGATACGAAGAACAGTAATGCCGAATTGCTCCAAGTATGCTGTTCTTTCGGTGTCCTTTTCTATACCGATTTCGGTATAGTGTTGGGAGCC
>DCGU01000069.1:8547-26416 GCA_002315325.1 Clostridiales bacterium UBA1770 | reverse complement strand
TCCAATTCAATAACGAGATTGGCGGATGGGCTGAAGAAATCGGCTATATATTTGCCAAGTACTTTTTGACGGATGAACTTAACGGGATACGTACGCAAGAAATCATACCAGAGATGACGCTCTTCTTTGGTCATGCCATTTCGCAAATCTTTGGCAAAATGGACAATGAATTGATTATGTTTTCGGTCCATTATCGGTTCCACCTTTGGGAATATAAAGAATTCCCACAGGTACTATCTCAGCTATTTGCAAGAGCACATCCGCCCCGTAGGCCGCCTTGTGTAAAGGGGGCTGTCACGGCAGTTGCCGTGACTGAGGGATTGTACCCTAATCGATTTTCACAAATGATATTTCTATAAATAACGGGATGAAATATGTGATTCTATTGTAGATTTTGCTTCCACAAAATCTATGGCAATTTACAATTGATTGAACAAATTGGTTTTATGATGTGCATGCCTTTTTGGCACAATCCCTCAGTCGCCTATGGCGACAGCCCCCTTTGCACAAGGCGGCCTTTTTAGGTTCCACCCCATAGATAGGAGATGCGCCCTCCCAGGTCTTGCTAACACAATCCCACGTCTGCCGATAGGTTCCCACGTACGCACGTAGTAAGTGCGTGGGGTTCTCGGCTGCTCACATGTTCGCATACGGACGGCTTTTTAGGTTCATCACCACGGCAAGGAGAACGCCCCCACTTGCTTTTGCTTCTTGCCCCTGCACCTTCGGTGCATGAGCCTGCTACTGCACATCAATTCTGATGTGCAGTAGCGCTAAACAACAGCCCCAGCGTCTTATTATTTGTATCCAAATTGGCTGCGGTCAGATAGGTATTCCCGGCGCCGGATTGGCCGGCGGGGATTTGCAAATTGCCGTCGAAATAGACGCGCAATTCAATGCTGATATAGCGGTTCTTGGTATTCTGGTACACCGTACCGTCGGAGAGCAAATTGATGGACGTTGCCGCCGCACCGTTATTGGTATAGCTAAGACCGGCCACGTTGAGCGTGCCGAGATAAGCGGGGGTGACGCCATCACCGGCATCCAGGTCGGCATACACGTCGGCGGAGAGGGACTTATAGGTATTATTGACCGTGGCACCGGCGGCAGGGTCAACGATGGATACAGTTAGATCCACGTTGGATAGGTCCCCGCCGGCAGCAGCGATATAGAACTTATACGAAATATACTGGCTGTTCTCGGCGGCAATGGCCCATTGAATGGCAGTGCCATCCGTCATCTTCCCCGTGATACGGCCCAAGAATTCGGTATTGGCAATATATTTCAGTCCCGTAGCATAGGAACTGTCATGCGTAGCGGCCGTGAGGCCTGTCGTATCCTGGTTGAGAGATACGGCAAAGGGGTTGGAGGCAGACGTTAAAATGTCGCCGGCACACACGGCAGCCGAGCTTTTGGCAATGACCAGGTTGGCGGAGGTTTCTGCATGCAGCGTCATGTCCTGCGATTGGACCCAGCGGTTGCGGGACAACCAGGCGACCGTTCCCGTGGTGCAAAACAAGACTGACAGAGTCAGGCACAGTATGGCCAATAGCTTTGCCGATATGAAATTGTGTTTTGCATGAAGATTATTTAAACTCAAAGCAAACACTCCATTTCAAAATAATAGCTTAAATGACCGTTATCCTAACTGATATTTGATAACGTTATTTTGCCTCAAAATAGACGTCGAAGCAAAACGTTTGGTCGGTTAATACGTCAGAGCGAATGAATGCATTTTCAGGGTCACTTTCGGGATCAGTTAAATGGCCATCGAAATAAACTCGCATTGTCACTTTTAATGGACTTGATTGAGAATTAGGGATGGTGCCTTTTGTTACTAATTTGACATTCATTTTTGTGCCGTTATTAGTGGCAGGATTTATTTGGGCAAGATTTAAAGTTCCTTTATACGTTCCAACCGTGCTGTTAGTACTAACGTAAAAATCAACCGAAAGTGCCTTTTCCGTATCACTAATGTCTTCTTTAGAAGACAACGTGACAACCAAATCCGTATTTGTCAACGCACCACCTGCAGATGCAATGAAAACCACGTAATCTTTATAATAATCACTGTCTGCACTTTCCGGTACGTCTCTAAAATCAGGTTCGTTATCTTCGCCGCTTTCATCTTGTCCGTCTACAAGTCCTGTTGCAGGATTTACAACAGCGCCATTGTATAGATATTGCAGTAACGTCGGCGAACTGGGCGAGGCCGCAAATTCGTGTTGTACCGGAATATACGTATCGGTATTGGACGCAAATGTGACCGAGAATTTAGCCGGACCATCTTTTACGGCACCGGCTGTGAGGCCGATTACCAAGTTACTGGTTGTTTTCACCTTCATCTCTACACCGTTGGAATTGGCCTTTCGGTTGGTAGTCAGCCAAGCGGTACCGGAGGCAACCAACATGGCAAGGGTCAAGCACATAGAGACCACTGTGAAGACCAGGCGGCCGTCGAGTTTATGAGATTTTGCGGAATTTGCACGTTTCATTGTCGGATGCATTCCTTTCATGATTTTGTCTCAGTCGTAAAGTTGACGGTGATACCCATCTTGTGGGTTGTCAATGAAGCGGAGTTGATAAAGGTCGTATCGGATTTCTTTTTTAAAGCGCCGTCATAATAGACACGCATAATCACGTATATATAGCCTTGGGTGTTGAGCGGCACGTCAACGTCATCATACAGCGTCAATTCCTTTACGCTATAATTATATGCATCTGCTTTCGCACGGTCGTACCCGGCCAAGTTGAGCGTACCACGGTAGTAATAACTACCGGATACCATCGTATTTCTGACGTAAAAATCAACGGAAAGTGCCTTGTCGGTATCGGCCAAAGAAGTTGCGTCCGTTGCGGTAATAGATACCTTTAACGTTTGGTCTGTCAGCGTCGTCCCTGCCGATGCGATATAGACTTTGTAATCGACGTAGTACATTGACGTGGTTGTCACGGGTACGGTTGCATAGGTTAAAGTTTTGCCATCCTTGGCCTGCCCTGTCGTTACATTGACGTTCTTGCCGCTTGTGACGTATTGCAAATACGTATTTTTAGTGGGGGACTGGCCTTTGGTAGCGCTGACCGCGACGCTTGCCAAATGGGTGGCAGGAAGATACGTTTGTGCATTGGATGAAAAGGTTACAGCAAAGGGAGAGCCATTGCTCAATATGTTAGCTTTTTTAATTATCGAGGTAGAATTGGCAATAACCAAGTTGCCGCTGGTCTGCGCCGTCATTTGCAGGCCCTGCGATTTGACCTTGCGGTTGACGGTGATCCACGCCGTGGAGGCGGCAAACAATACTGCGCCGACCAATACCACGGAGACGGCTGCCGGCAGGAGCGTGAGCCACGCCGGACGGGGTTTGCGATTATGGACTTTTTGCATGGCTGACCTCCTGTTAAAGTTACGTGCCCCTGGCACGGAAATTTGAAATTTAACGCTTGCGGTAAATTTGAGAGAATTTGTGCTCGGCGTACTCTACCCGTGGCGGGGAACTTACAAGCCCGCCTCGTGCAAAAGGCCCTCTGGCACAAATGAAGCACTCGCTCGTTTACTCGCTCGCATGAAGCAGCGGCAAAGCCGCCATGAAGCACTCGCTCGTTTACTCGCTCGCATGAAGCGAAGTCGCTTTGCTTCTCCCGTTCTCCAATTTACATTTCTTCATTTGCGTAGCATCTTCATTCCTTCATTAGCCCGTAGGGCGACTTCATTTGGCACACTCCCTGCGCCACAGGGGGGACCGCTTTAGCGGTGGGAGGATTGTCGTCTCCCCGTAGGCTACCTTTGGTGATTTGCCGCAGGCAAAGCACGAGAATTGCGTAGCAAGGCTGGGGGAGTAATATCTTTGCTATAGCTATGAACTCCATAAGCCGCCTCCGACGGGGCATATCCCTAACGGGGGACGCAGGTGTCATTGCTTGCAATGACGGAAGGAGTTCGAGGTTGTACAGATAACATTTCAACAGTCGAGAAAACGTTTACATCAAGCCCGCCTCGTGTAGAGGAGGGGGGACCGCTTTAGCGGTGGGAGGATTGTCGTCTCCCCGTAGGCTACCTTGAAAACATACCATAAAACCACTTAATTTGTTCTCTCATTGATAGAAATAACGTTTGTAAAAATCAATCGGGGTACAATCCCTCAGTCTTTGCTTCGCAAATCCAGCCCCCTTTGCACAAGGCGGCCTTTTTAAGTTCATTGCCACGGATAGGAGAACGGTCCCCCAACGGTCTTGCTACCGCAATCCCACGTCTGCTCACAAGTTCGCATACGGGCAGGCTTTTTGTTCAGATTACCAAAATGAGAACGATGCCTCCCCGGTCTTGCTATCGCAATCCCACGTTTGCTTGCGATGCAAGCACCCTTATCCTAATCCAACGCATGCGTTGGATTACTTGGCCTCGAAGTGCACGCTGAGGCCAAGCTCCGACGTATTCAACGTCTGCGACGTTACGTACGTTGTCGCGCCGCCGGGCTTTTTCAGGTTGCCGTCGAAGTAGACGCGCATGACGACGGTCAAATATCCATCGGGCGCGATATTTTCGGGGATATCCCCGGTATAGATGCTGAGTGACGTCAGGGCCGTGCCGGTATTATCCGGGTACAATCCAGCCACGTTGAGAGTCCCTTTATAGTTGGATGCGGCCGTGCCACCCACGTAAAAGTCGACGGCCATAGCTTTGTGTGTATCCGTCAGGGTCACGACGTTTGTTGCACTGACAGTCACCGTCAGGTCGACGTCTGCCAGCGTATCGCCGACAGCAGCGATATAGACCGTGTAGTCGTGGAAATACCCGCTTTCCTGCGGCACTGTTTCCAAGAGGGTTTCCAAGGACCCCGACAATGGCAGGCCCGTGTTATAGGCGATGCCCTCCGGTGTTTTGCAATATTTCAGTTGATACGTCCCGGCATTAGATACGTGGGTGCAGGCCTGCATATTTTCCTGCGGCGTCGTGAAGGTCACCGCAAAGGGCGACGGGGTATTTAAAATATTGCTGTTGAGTACGTCGGTGGGCGACGCAGCGATCACCACGTTGGCGGATGCCGACGCCGTGAGTTCCAATCCTTTGGACTCCAGGTCCACGTTGTAGGCAAGCCAGGCAAAGACGCCGCCGGCACACAGAGCCAGGGATAAAATCAAGGCAACAACTGGGAAGGCATATTTTATTTTTTTGTTGCGGCCGGCAAAAATCATATGCCCCTCCTGTATTCGTGTAAGCGGTAAAACATTTATCGTTTTTGGTAGAAAAAAAGCCATTGCAAAAAAGGCACGACTGATTCGTGTCCAAATTGCAACTGGCTGTCATTGCGGCATTCATATAGGTGCCGCCTAAGACCCTATAGCTTTGCGTCGCGGCCTTTCGACCGTTTTGCCGATATTGATTTATGTCAAACCATAAAAAGAGTATAGTTATGGCTTTGTATATATAATTATATACTTCACAATATTAAATGTCAAGACTTTTATTTTTTACTTATATAAAGATTAAAAACCTCACTGGCTCAGCCAGTGGATTTTTGTTCCTATTGCTACATCAAAAAAACTGCTGCCCATAATAGGCAGCAGTTCAATATAGTTTTTAAGATTTTGCTGCAATTGTAACCGTAATAGAACCTAAATCAATTGCTGAAGTTTGCTCAATTGCATTCGAGTCTTTAGTTTTACCCGTTTTGGCAGCATCAATCAAAGTAAATGTTAATGCAGTCTCAGCAGTTCCAATATGATCATCTCCAGAATCTGCCCAAGCGTTGCAATCAAAAGACAAATCAGAACCTTCGGCAGCGGCTATTGCTCCGGAAAAATAAGTCAAAGCGGTTGTCGGGGCGTCATATCCTACAGTAACAGTAATATCGCCATTTGATTTGTTAACTACTTTCACCGAAATATTAATTACACTTTCCAATGTTGATTCACCTTCGTCAATTGCATCGTACGAGGTTGTTTCAGGATTCCATTTATAAAGTATGTGGAATGCTTCCAAAGGCACATTCGTCACTTCAGTGGAAGTCCAATAAATGGTTGCACCATAAACTAAGGTTTCAGAAACACCATAATCTATTGCATAAGTACCTGTAACAGAAATAGATTTAGAAGATGCTTGATAATCGTTTTGATCGAAATTATCCGCAACAACCATAACATTGAGTGCCAAAACCATAAGCATAACAAGCGCCAAGGAAATCAGTTTTTTCATGACAATTACCTCCAAATAATTTTTGTTTCTTTTATATTTTACCAATATAAAATTCAGTTAAATTGCGTCACTTCGTGACGTAGATGGTAACAATGACGTCAGTGTTAAAGTTTAACGCTTCACTATCGTCGTTGTAATAATTGACGCGCATACGGCCCGTGTATCCGCCTTGCTGCAGGCGATTCTCAAACGCAGGGTCCAGCGTCATTTGGGTCAGCTTATGTCCCGGCGTCAACACACCGCTGGTCGAAATCACGTAGGGGGTATCCCCGGCGTCAATGACCAATTGCACGATGGCGTTGTGCGTAGCGTTGCCGCTGTGGCGGTAGTCCATTTGTATCTGACCCGTGGTCAAGTTGACGTACACCTTATCGGTGTAAGCAATGGAAATACTGCCTTGATTAACCTGCCTTATTTCCACCGGGATGGACAGGTAATCTTCGACCTGCTCGCCGGCGGTATTGACGCCGTCGATCTTCAGGGACCCCACGTAGGTGCCGGCCTTGAGTTCGGTGCGGATGAGATCCCAATCCAGGTCCGTATCGGGGATCTTGCCGTTTTTGATTTGCGTATCCTTTTGGGCGATGACGTAACCGATGCCGTCCACTTCAATGGCCAGGGACAGCTGCACGGGGCCGTCGGCGTAGAGCGAACTGAAGTCGTACAGGAACTCCACGGTACCTAAGGGGATCTTGACACGAACGTAGTCAGTCAAAGTTGCCTTTTTATCGTTGGGGTCGTCGTAATCCTGCTGCCGCGGGTCAACGTCCTCGGGGTCGTACACCGGGTCGATGATACCGGGTTCGACGTCGTTGTCGAACAGGACGTCGCGGAAGTTGATGACCACCAATAACGCAACGAACAACGTAATGAACAGTGCCCATGGCACCCAGGCAAACCGGGGTTTGAGCAGGGCGATGAAGGCATCCTCGCCGACGCGGACGTAACCGGCAACGGTGAACAGGCCCGACGGGTGTGCACCCATGCGTGAGACAGACGTGTGAACGTTGCCGCAATTCAGCGTGCCCGTTTTGGCTTCCTGTGCCTTTTTGCTCATTTTTTTATTTTTTCCGTTTTTCGGGAGCGATTCGCCCACCGTACGGAACCCGCCCTCGGGATAGAGTTTACGCATTTGCTTTGGCGAATAGCATCGGACGGTTTGACCCTTGATGCTGTATTCGCTGTCGTAATCGACCCGGGCGGTGTAAGAATAAGACGTGTCTTTCAAAGTGGAGTCTACACCTGCCTTCCACCACCTGCGGCGGTTATCGGGGGGAACTCCTTCCGTCACGATAAATCGCGCCACCTCCCTCCCCGAGGGAGGCAAAGAGACGATTCGTCTATCAGGTTATGCTCATTATAGCCACACTTTCCCAAAATGTCAACCTTTTGGCGGATTTTTTCACAGAGTTTTTTGCACGAAAGCGGAAAAGAGGAAAAGAAAGAGGAAAACGGACGACATGATGGCGTAGGTATCTGTGATTTGTCGTAGATGCCTACGCCGGGGATGTATGGACCGCAGGGACATGCAGCCGCAAGGGCACAGCACTTGATGGGATGGGATTATGCTCCATCGTTCTCCAAGCCGTGGTGATGACCCTGAAAAGGCGCCCTCTTGAGGCAATCTCTGCGGAGGGAGTAGCTGGCTGCCGTAGGCAGACTGAAGGAGTTCATTCTTAACTAATGCACTATTCCAACCACCGAGAGAACGCCCCCACCAAGCCCGCCTTGTGTAAAGGAGGGGGGACCACCTTCGGTGGTGGGAGGATTGTCGTCTCCAAGGCTCTATCGTTCTCTAAGCCGTGGCAATGAACTCAAAAAGGCTCCTCCTCGGGGGAGCTCAGTTTCCTACGGAAACGCATGTTCGCTTCGCTCTCTACGAGGCAGCCGCACAAATCTACCTACCGGCAGATTTGCCCCCATTTCGAATTTTTCCATTTCACGGAAAAATTCTAAATGTCACTAAGAATTTCGGAAAATCACGGAAAAATTCTAAATGCTATTGAGAATTTCGGAAAAGTGTGGTAAAATTCTAAATAGAAAATCCAAAGGAAAGGAATACGCCGTGTATTATGATTAAACGTGAAGCGTATATTGCCAAAGTGCGCGGTTTTTACGACAGCGACCTAATTAAAATCATAACCGGGGTGCGCCGCTGCGGAAAGAGTATCATACTCACACAAATCATGGAAGAGATCTCCGCCAAGACGGATAACGTCGTTTATCTTGATTTTGATAATCGTGCCGTCACCGCCGCCATCAAAACGTGGGAAGATATCGTCAATTACGTCAATGCCAACAGAACCCTTAAAGACGGGCTGTGCTACGTATTCTTAGATGAAGTACAGGAAATTGACGATTGGGCCGTTGCCGCCCGTTCATTGCGGCGGGAAAATTGCTCCGTTTTTATCACCGGTTCCAACTCCAAACTGCTTTCAAGTGAATTCACCAAGGAGTTATCCGGCAGATACGTATCTTTTCGCATTCGCCCGTTTGTCTACCGTGAACTGCAGGAATATGCCGATGAACTTCACAAATCCATCTCCGTATCCGATTATTTGATTTGGGGCGGATTCCCCAAACGTGCGGAATTTGATGTACCGGACGATTTAAAGCGATATTTAAACGACCTGGATGAAACGATTGTCACCAATGACATCATCAACCGCTATAAAATTCACAAAGCAGCCGATTTTAAACGGGTGGCAAACTTTATTCTGATTTCCAACGCACGCATTTATTCGGCAAAATCCATTGCCGACACGATGCGTTCCCAGGGTATTGAAATCAGTGCCAATACGGTCCAGAAATGGATTGACTATCTGGCGCAGGCGTACGTCATTGACCAAATTCCGCGCTATTCGACGAAAGCCAAACGAGAATTGACGCAAAGCAAAAAATTATACAACTGTGACGTGGCGCTGAATTCCATACGCTGCATGAACAACCGTTACGACCTGACGCACAACCTGGAAAATATCGTATACAACGAATTGGTCTTCCGTGGTTATTCGGTTAGCGTGTACGATAACAACGGCCGCGAGATTGACTTTATGGCAGAAAAAGATACCAAACGCTATTACGTGCAGGTAGCTTACAGTGTTGCCGAAGACAAGGCCTACGACCGCGAGTTCGGCGCTTTCAGCGGCGTCAGTCAATTGGACAAAAAAATACTGATAACGAATGATGAAGTCGACTATTCTACCAGCAACGTGACGCATATTTCACTGGCAAAGTTTTTGATGGTTGAGAGTTTGGGGGACGTGTAAAATAATATTTTGATTATAAAACCCGCTTACCGATTCGGCAAGCGGGTTTTGACGTGGAATTATTGCGTTTCTTTCGTTTCCAAACGTTCATTGACAATTTTGTTGATAAACAAGCAAACGCCTTGGAAATTGTCATCTACCTGTCTGTTTGTCACACGAATGACTGTCAGGTTGTACCCTTCCAGCATTTCCGTGCGGAATTCATCTTTTTGTTGGCCTTCGACAGTGTAATGTTGGGAGCCGTCGATTTCGATGATTAATTTTGCATCATGGCAGTAAAAATCTGCAATGAAGTTATCTATTGTTTTCTGACGTTGGAAGCGAACGGGGTATGAAGAAAGATAGTCATACCATAGGTGGTTTTCCTGCGGGGTGGCGTTGGTTCTCAGTTCTTTGGCAAGAGGTATTATCTTCTCGTTGTATTTGAGCGACATAAGGCCTCCAATATTAAGCGGTTCTCCTAGCCTCCATCCGGGAGGGAGGGGGACCAACGAAGTTGGTGGAAGGAGCATGCGGGATAATCGACTACGCTAAATATTGCTCGCTGTATGTCATTTTGCCGTAGGGCTCCTTCAGTCTTTGCTGACGCAAATCCAGCTCCCTCCCGGAGGGAGCCTTTGAATTTCATCATCCCGGAACGAAGATGCACCCTCCCGGGCTTGCTAAAGCAATCCCACGTCTGCTCACATGTTCGCATACGGGCAGGCTTTTTAGGTTCCACCCCATAGATAGGAGATGCACCCTCCCGGTCTTGCTAACGCAATACCTGTGCTCTGCCTACGGCAGATCACCCAAAAATAAGCTTATTTTTTCGTGGTATACACCTTCCCACCTGCCAGCAGTATCATCTTAGCAGCAATCGGAGAAAACTCGTCGGCCTCCACGCACAGGGGCCGATCCATATTGCCGCCCGTCAGGACCTTGAGATAGGTGACGCTCTGGTTAAAGCCGGTGACGCGGACCTTGATTTCGTTCAGGGTCACGGATTCGCCGGGCTCAAAGTAACGGCACAGGACCTCCAGGTTGATGACACCGCGGTCGTTGGGGTTGCATTTGCGTTTAGCCTGCCCCGTCATGGCGGCGACGTCTGCGTCGGACAGTGCCTTATCCGCCTCGCGATAGGAAACGCTCTCGCGGATTTGTTCGGGTTCCGGCGCAGTCTCGGCGTCAGCCTCGACACGGAAGGACGGTTTGACGGGTTGTTTTTTCGGTTCGGTTGCGGGGGCGGCATCGTCTGCCGGGACCTCATCGGCCAAACGGACCAGATTTTTATGGGGTGCGCCGCCGTCGCATTCGATCTTGGCGTCGACGATGGCACCGTAGAGTTCAATCGGCTGCCAATCGGCGTTGGCGGGCAGGCTGAACCACGTCCCCTGTTTGGTGCGGGGGAACGGTGAGGGTGCAATCTCGGGGTGCTTTCCCATCAAGGGAGCCAGCAAGGCCGCCGTCGTACGCAGCAGCACCGTGACGCCGGTGTCGGACGTATAGACGTAGGCAAAGCAGAGCGGCTTTTTGCGCGGTTGCAATTCGCCGTCGATCATTTCGGTGGTGGTATAGTGGGTATCCGCCAAATGCAGGCCCGTCGTGGTCTTATCGGGGCGTGAATTGACGGTGACGCCTTCGCCGAACGTGGCGGCGAGGTAAGCGGCGACAGATTTTTTGGTCAGCAGTTCCGTTGCCCAGCTTTCGTCGGGGGCGTTGTCGGCCTTTGTTTTTGCCACCTTGGATTCCACCATGGCGCGTACCAGCGGGGCCAGGTCGCCGTCCAGGCGTTTTTTGGCGCCGTCGATGGCGTCGAACACGTCGCCGACGGTATAGGTATCGTCAATGGTCAAATCGAACCAGGGTTCCGTGGTGGTACGGGGGAAGGACGCCGGCACGATGGCGGGATGCTTTTCCTGCAGCATGGCGGCGTGGGCCGGCGTGGTCTTGAGCAAAATACGCAGCAGGTTTTTATCCTCGTCGTGATAGACGTAGACGAAGCACAGGCGCTTTTTGCGGACGACGCGTTCGCCGTCCTTGATTTGAATCGTGGAGTAATGGTTATCGGCGCACAACAGGCCCGTCTTGGTTTTGTCGGGGCGGGTGGCCGTTTCGATGCCGTCGCCGTAGGTGGCGGTCAGATAGGCGGCGATGGCGGGTTTGGACAATGCCTGATTCGCAGAATCGAGCATTGTCGCTGCATCGATAGATGCGGCAGTGGTAACGATTTCGTTGTTCTCCGTAGGGCGGGGGCTTGACTCCCGCCGTTCTTCAGCGGTTGGGATATCATCTTGCGAAGTTTCAACGTAGAGAGCGGAGCGAACACGTGCCTGCTCGCAGGCTGAACTCACTTCCACCGCTTCGCGGTCCCCCACGTAAAGAGCGGCCGCTTGCGGTGACGGTGTTGAACCGTCAAGCGAATACGTGTCTGCTTGCAGACTACTCCCATCAACGAGGAGGCTTTGAAGTTCATCGCCGACAACGGCCTCGCTGTCGCTTGCAGCGGCAGCGACGTCATCTTGCGGCTGGGGCCGCAATACGACGGGTCCGCCGCAGGCGACGACGGCTGCGTCGAGCGCGGTATATACGGTTTCGTTGGGCGTGTCCGGTGTGACGTCCAGTTCGTACCAGGCACCGAACGTGGTGCGCGGGAACTTGGATTCCGCAACGGTAATGCCGTCGTCGCACAGTTTTTGCGCGGCATCGGGCGTCAAATGCAACAATACGATGGTCAGGTCGGGTTGGGTATGGTACACGTAAACGATGCAGAATTGCTTTTTGCGGGCAACCTTTTCGCCGTCCTTCATTTCCGTCAGCAGGAAATGCGTGTCGGCGAGTTTGAGCCCCGTGGAGTTGAAGTCGGCACGGACGTTGACGGCAACGTCGTCACCGTAGGTGGAGGTAAGGTAAGCGGCGATGGCGGGTTTGGACAATGCCTGATTCGCAGAATCGAGCATTGTCGCTGCATCGATAGATGCGGCGGTGACAACGGTTTCGTCCCCATTCGTAGGCTCCCTTGTGAAGAACGGAAGTCTGCAAGCAGACGTCATGTTCGCTTCGCTCTCTATGCTGGCTGGCACGGCAGTTGCCATGACTGAGGGATTGTCCGTCTTTTCGGTGGGTTCCTCGGCGTCCTTGCCTCCATCCGGGGAGGCATATCCCTGCGAGGGGGAGTAGGTGGCTGCCGCAGGCAGACGGAAGGAGCATGCGGAATTATCGGATTCGCTAAATATATCCCGCTGCAGGTCATTTTGCCGTAGGGCTCCTTCAGTCTTTGCTGACGCAAATCCAGCTCCCTCCCGGAGGGAGCCTTGGAGATTGTCCGTGTCTTCGGTGGTTGAAATAACGTCTTGCGAAGGTTCAACGTAGAGAGCGGAGCGAACACGTGCCTGCTCGCAGGCTGAACTCACTTCCACCGCTACGCGGTCCCCCCCGTAAAGAACGTCCGCTTGCGGTGACGGTGTTGAACCGTCAAGTGAATACGTGTCTGCTTGCAGACTACTCCCATCAACGAGGAGGCTTTCTGGTTCATTGTCCGAAAGGGGAACTCCTTCAGTCGCCTGCGGCGCGTCAGCTGCGTCCCCCGAAGGGATATGCCTCTCGGAGGGAGCCTTTTCAGGTTCAGTGGATTCTCCCTGCAATTCAGCGTTGGGCTGAATTGCGTCCTCTGCGCTGCGCGCAGAGGCCTCGGCGGGTGTCTCCGGTTCTATTGATTTTTTCTTTTTCCCGGTGAACATATCACGCAGCCGGGATAGGATTTTGTTTTCGGACATACCATTACCGTCCTTTCATGCTATTGCGCATCCAGTGCAAGAGCGAAAATTTATGAGGTACGAATATATTTTGAGAGATGGTTGTTTCATTTCATCCGCCGAGAGATGACATACGCTTATCGTAGGCCGCCTTGTGCAGAAGTGAAGCCCGCAAGCGGGCGCATGTTCGCTACGCTCTCTATGCCGGCTGTCACGGCAGTTGCCGTGACTGAGTGGATTTAGCCTGCAAGCAGGCACGTGTTCGCTCCGCTCTCTACGTGGTTCCGTGGCAATGAACCTAAAAAGCCTCCACCGACGGGGGAGGTGGCTGCCGCAGGCAGACGGAAGGAGTTCGAGGTTAGGTAGGTGATATTTCAGCCGGTGCAATATAACATATGCCAATCCAAGCCCGCCTCGTGTAGAGGAGGGGGGACCGCTATAGCGGTGGGAGGATTGTCGTCTCCCCGTAGCCCGCCTTGTGCAGAAGTGTATACGCTGTGCGTAGCATGTTCGCTTCACTCTCTATACAAGGTGTCGTGCAACGCATGACGGGGGATTGTTCTTTCTTCGGTTGGTATGTGGTTTGCAAAAATTCCACGGGGTACAATCCCTCAGTCGCCTACGGCGCCAGCCCCCTTTACACAAGGCGGCCTTTCAGGTTCATTGCCTTTGGCAAAGAGAACGGGAGACCTGCCCCCCGTCTGCATTCTGCATCCCACGTCTGCTTGCAAGCAGACGCCCTGCCCTACGGGAATCAACAATCACAATTTATAATTTATCTATTTTATCATATTCCTTTTCATTTCAAATGTCAAGCAACGCGGCGACTTTTCCCCCGCAATTCCTCGTTTTTTCCCCGTTCTACCCGTTTTTATGGTATAATGATGTGGATATTTATGAAAGGGAGGGACAGTCATGGCACAACCGAAACGAGTCATCGGCCTATTAGCCCACGTGGATGCCGGCAAGACGACGGCGGCGCGGGCACTTTTGTCCCTGTCACCCTCCCCTGCCACCGCTGCGGCGTCGCCCGCCCTGGATTACTATCCCGACGAAACGGCGCGCGGCATCACCGTCTTTTCCAAAGGAGCTCGCTTGCATCTTGACGGCGGGCGGGAGATGATCCTGCTCGACACGCCGGGGCACGTGGACTTTGCCCCCGAAACCGAACGGACGCTGGCGGTGTTGGACGCCGCTGTGTTGGTCATCAGCGCCCCCGACGGCATTCAGAGCCACACCAAAACGCTGTGGGATTTATTGCGTGCACGGGGCATACCGACGTTGCTCTTTGTCAACAAAACCGACCTGCCTTACGCGGGGCCGGACGCCATTTTGCGGGAGCTTGCAACTGTGCTGTCCCCCTACGTCTTTCCCCTGACCGTGGAAAATGAAACGCAAGCCCAGCGGCAGGAACGCCTGGCGACGGTGTGCGACGAGTGGATGGAACAGGTCCTGGGCGGCGGGTGCGTCAGTGACGACGATTTGTGCGAGGCGTTTGCCGCCGGCCGCTTTTTCCCCGTGGTATTCGGCGCTGCCGTGAAAAACCGCGGCACCCGGGAATTGTGCGAAGCGCTTGACTTTTTCACACCGGAACCCGACGCCGACGACGTGCCGGGCGCGCAGGTATACCAAATCCGCCGCACCGACGACGGGGTACGCCTGACCCTGTGCCGCGTGACGGGCGGGACGCTGTCCGTGCGGGACGAGATATCCTACCGCGACCGCGAGGGTAAACCGCACGCCGACAAAATTACGCAAATACGATTATACGACGGGCGACGCTTCGTCACGGCGGACTGTGCCGCAGCGGGGGAGGTCTGTGCCCTATTGGGGCTCGACCATACCTACGCAGGCCTGCGCCTGGGGGACGAAACGGACGACGTTGAAACGAAATTACAGCCCATGCTGTCCTATGCCTTACTCTTGCCGGACGGCGTCAGTCCCGATACCGTTTGGCCTGCATTGTGCCGTATCGGCGAGGAGGAACCGACGCTGTCGGTGACGCGCACCGAGGCGGGCGGCATTGCCCTGCGGCTCATGGGCACGGTACAAAATGAAATTATGACGCGCGTCATTTCCGAGCGGTTGGGGGTCCCCGTTTCCTTCGGGCAGGGGGAAATCCTATACCGTGAAACGCTCACGGCGCCCGTATACGGCACGGGGCATTACGAACCGCTGCGGCATTACGCCGAGGTGAAACTCAAATTGGAGCCCCTGCCCCGCGGCAGCGGCATCATTTGTGAGACGGCTGCCGACACCGACGGTCTTGCCCTGAAGTGGCAGCGCGCGGTACTCCAGGCCCTGTATGACGGGGATCACCGCGGGGTATTGGTGGGTGCGCCCCTGACCGACGTGAAAATCACGCTGGCCGCTGCCGCCATTAACCAAAAGCACACCGACGGCGGGGATATCCGCGAGGCGGCCCTGCGCGCCGTGCGGCACGCATTGATGAAGGCCAAACAAAACGGCTGCGTCCGCTTATTGGAGCCCATGCTGCGCTTTACGCTATCGGTGCCGAACGCCCTGTCGGGCAGAGCACTCACCGACCTGCAAACGGCGGGTGCGGCGTACGACGCACCGGTTGTGAAGAACGACGAAACGACGATTACGGGCCGCGGGCCCTTTGCAACGCTGCACGCCTATGCGGCTGAAGTCGCCGCCTATGCCCACGGCAAGGGACGCTTTTGTGCCGAGCCCGACGGTTTTGCCCCGTGTCAAAATGCCGACGAGGTCATTGCCGCACGCGGGTATGACCCGACGGCCGACGTCAACCATCCGCCGCATTCGATATTCTGTGCGCACGGCGCCGGGTTCTTCGTCCCGTGGGATGAGGTGGATATTTATGCACATATAAAGGACGGAGGGGACGGACAATCCCTCAGTCAGCCTAACCCGGCTGACAGTCAGCATAGAGAGCAAAGCGAACATTCGCCCGCTTGCGGGCTTCACTTCTACACAAGGGAGCCTACGGGGAACTCCTTCCGTCTGCCTACGGCAGCCACCTCCCTCCCGGAGGGAGGCTTGGGGAACGGGGGAGGCTTAGGAGCGGCCTGCCCTGCAATCTTACCCTCGCGGGCAAGATTAGCGGCAGCTTACGCGCTGTCGACCGAGGAGGTCGAGGCCATTATGACGCGGGAGTTCGGGCCCATCAAGCGCCGCCAATACAAAACGGGCACCATGTCGGTCAACGGCAAAACCGTGAAACGGCGGGAACCCAAACCCGCGCGTCTGCTCATTGACGGGTACAACCTTTTGTACGCAGACGAGGGCCTGGCCAAAGAAGCCGAGATTGATTTGGAACGGGCACGCGGCCTGTTGGTCAATCTTTTGCAGGACTATGCGGCCTACACCCACGCCGACGTGACGCTGGTGTTCGACGCCTACCGCGTGCCGGACAACGACGGCAGCGAAACGGTGGAGGGCGGCATCACCGTCATCTATACCAAAACGGGACAGACCGGCGACGCTCGGCTGGAAGCTATGGCCCACGAATGGGGCCCCGATTACGATATCACGCTGGTCACCTCGGACCGGTTGGTGCAGTTCTCCGCCCTGCACGCGAGGCTACTACGGAAATCCAGCCGGGAGTTTTGGGAAGAGCTTTATAAAGTCGCCGACGAAGTCAGGGACTTTATAAAGCATTTAAACGCCACGGGCGTTTAAATGGGGGGATAAAATCCGAATTTTAACGATAAATACAATATTTCGTTCTCCTATTGGTAATCTGAACCTAAAAAGCCCGCCCGTATGCGAACTTGTGAGCAAACGTGGGATTGCTTTAGCAAGCCCGGGAAGGTATTTTCTAGCCTTGGTGATGAACCTAAAAAGGCCGCCCGTATGCGAACATGTGAGCAGACGTGGGATTGCGCAGCAAGCCCGGGAAGGTATTTTCTAGCCTTGGTGATGAACCTAAAAAGGCCGCCTTGTGTAAAGGGGGCTGGATTTGCGAAGCAAAGACTGAGGGATTGTACTCTGGTCGCTTTACGCAAATCTCATTTCAACCAACAAGCAAACAATCGGAACTATCGTAGATTTTGCTTGACAAAATCCATAGTATCAATGCGATTACTTGAATGAATCATTTTTATGATGTTCACGTCATAATGGCACAATCCCTCAGTCACGGCAACTGCCGTGACAGCCCCCTTTACACAAGGCGGCCTACGGGGCGGATGTGCTCTTGAAAATAGCTGAGATAGTACCTGTGGGAATTCTTTATACTCCCAAAGGGGGAAACCGATAATGGACCGAAAACATAACCAATCCATTGTCCATTTTGCCAAGGATTTGCGAAATGGCATGACCAAAGAAGAACGTCACCTGTGGTATGATTTTCTTCGTGACTATCCCGTGAAATTCATTCGTCAAAAGGTTATGGGCAAATACATTGCTGACTTTTACAGTCCAAGGGCAAAACTGATTATCGAGATTGATGGTTCCCAGCATTACACTGAGGAAGGGCTCCAAAAGGATGAACTCCGCACGGAGATACTGGAAGGGTATGACTTGACAGTGATCCGGATAACAAACAGGCAAATCGAAAATAATTTCCAAAGTGTTTGCTTGTATATCGATTCTTTTGTCAAAGAAGCGATAAAGCATAGCTAAACCGTTTATGTGGCAGTTGAAATTACGCGTTATATAATAGTGAACTCCTTCCACCGCTAAAGCGG